>JAAYQZ010000094.1 GCA_012519025.1 Bacillota bacterium | reverse complement strand
TGCAGGCTGCGGGTGTAGATCAGACAATCCCAATCACAGTACATGGATATGTTTTCGGTGAGTCTATTTTACGGCAAACGGCAGCAGATGACACGGTTTCGGGGCTTAAGACCCTTGGTTTCTTATTAAGCAGTTTTCAAACAAAGTTCATCCCAGCATTTGAGATCTGCCGTGATAAAGGTGAAGAACCGGGATCTATAGGCAATTCCTTTGACGCTGTTTACCGGATTGCTGAGACAGCCGGGTTTAACGATCTTGGCCTTTGTTGGGATATGGGCCATACCCTTTCAAACCATCTATTTCGTGGTCATGCTCTGATGCCTTCGGTGGACTTTCTCCGGCATGTAGTTCACACACATATACACATTGTGGGAGATAATGATAGGACTCACGCCTATTTCACGCATGGAAGCAAGTATATCGCCGATTGTATCAATTTGCTCAAAAACGCGAACTATGCCGGCATCTACAACCTGGAGCTTTATCCCGAGCGATGGGGTGAAAGTCCCGCTTTAAGCAGAACTAACTTAGAAGAGACTGTTGAGGCTCTGCGGGGTTTTTTTCTGGCGTGATATCTTCAACTCCACCCATAAAAACCCCTTGGCGCGGATGTAAGCAGGGACGTCATTTGCACCAGTTGCTGTGCAACCGGTTTGCACTGTGCCGGGGGGTGTCGTATAATTTAAGATATAGGGGATGGATTTTCTGTCATCTCCTAAATCATAATATATAAAGGAAGGTGTGTTGTGCCTATATATGATTATCGCTGTAAAGGCTGTGGACACATCTTTGAAGAGTATCATTCCAGCCCTACAGGTGATCAAACTAAGTTTTCCACTTGTCCTAAATGCGGGGAAAAAGCCCCTCGGTCCTTTGCGTTCAACTCCTTTTCCACAAGCAGTATAGACGCAAGTTTCTCTGATGATGCACCCGAGTATCGGGAGATGCACTACCATGAGAAAAGGCAGGACTGGGATAAAGCAGCTAAGGCGGCTGAAAATGTCAGTACCTTTGCCAGGGATAAATTCATCGCCAAATCGCAAGGTGAAGGCGATTAAGCGATCCCGCATTAAGGTGACCTCTTACAGCTTATGAGAAGGGATCTGCCTGGATCTTATCAAATAGTATACAGTCAGTTTTATTATAAGATACAAGAGGTCACCTATGAAAAAAACAGCATTCATCATCATGATCTTGTCCATTATCTCCAAATTCTTGGGTTTCGGCAGGGAGATGGCCCTTTCATACAATTTCGGAGCATCGGCTACAACCGATGCTTTCCTCATTTCCCAAACCATCCCCAGCCAAATCTTTTCTTTTATCAGTGCCGGCATTGCCACAAGCTTCATCCCCATGTACAGCCGCATCCTCAAAGAGGAAGGCAAAGAAGGTGCCCACAGATACACCAACAACCTCAGCAACATTCTTTTGATGCTGGCCACAGTTGTCGTGGTGATTGTTTTTTTGTTTACCAAGCCTTTAGTCAAACTGTTTGCCCAAGGTTTTACCGGCGATACTCTGGAACTGGCCCTGAAGTTCACCAGGATCGGAGTTTTTGGTGTCTATTTTTCCGCGCTTTCAACGATCTTCGCAGGTTATCTCAGGCTGCATGATAACTACATCCTGCCAACGGCGGCAGCTTTTCCTATCAACTTGATTATCATCGCGTCACTGTTTATAAGTGCCAGAACCAATGTATATGTTCTCGCCGTGGGCAGTGTCCTTGCTGCGGCAAGCCAAGTCTTACTGTTGGCTCCTTTGATCCGTAAAACCGGGTATAAACACAGACCGGTGATAGACTTTAAAGACAAATACATGAAAATGATGATCATGATGGCCTTGCCTGTTATAGTGGGCAGTTCAGTAAGCCGCATTAATGTTTTAGTGGATCGCACCCTGGCTTCTGCCATCGCGGTGGGGGGTATATCAGCTTTAAACTATGCCGATAGAATCAATGGTTTTGTAAATGGCTTTTTTGTAAGCTCCTTAGTGACAGTGCTCTATCCCACTATTGCTAAAATGGCTGTGGAGGATAACACCAAAGGCCTGAAAGCATCCATCGGTGAATCCCTATCCATCATTAATCTTGTGGTCATACCGGCTACAATCGGTGCTATGCTCTTTTCAAAAGAGATCGTCTCTTTGCTGTTCGGCAGGGGAGCCTTTACACCGGAAGCCATTCAAATGACTGGGACAGCCTTGTTTTTTTATTCTCTAGGTATGGCACCTGCAGGCCTTAGAACAGTGCTTACCAGAACTTTTTATGCCTACCAAGACACTAAAACCCCCATGATCAACTCCACCATAGGGGTGACCATCAATATAGTGTTGAATGTGATTTTATCCAGATTTTTAGGCCTGGGAGGCCTCGCTCTTGCCACCAGTATTTCCTCAGTTGTAACAGCCTTTTTGATGTTTGTCACCTTAAGGAAAAAAATCGGTCCCTTCGGCCTTAGAAAAATCACCGGTTCCTTCATCAAGATCTGCATCGCTTCGGCGATCATGGGTACCGCGGCCTACGCAAGTTTCATCTTTGCCGGCATATATATTAAAGCCAACCTCAGCTTGATGCTTGCTATTGCTGTCGGGGTGTTGAGCTATGGTGCAGTGATTTATTTTATGCGGATTCCTGAGGTAGACAGCACAATCAATATAGTTAAAAGAAGAATGCTTAATTTTAAGAAGAAGAACAGCGGGAAGTAAGGTGAGTATTTTTAGTTCACCAATATTCACCAGAGTGCTCCTGTCAAACAGTCTAGTTACCCCGCAAAAAATACCTACTCCTAAAAAAGCAAAACTTCACGTTGCCGCCGTGAGTGATGAAGTGAATAGGCCCTTTGATTTATTCCGACCATGATTCAATTCCGACCAATAGAGGTATATTTGTATTAGCACCAAGATCAAAGACTCTAAGGCCGGTTAAGCCTTACCTAGAGGTGATGCATTATGCAGTTGGAACTTACCACCCCCGCGCTGCTTTTTACTGCCATCTCCCTATTGATCTCTGCCTATACAAGCAGATTTCTAACCCTCGCTCAGCTGATTAGACAGCTTGATGCAGTATATAGAAAAGAACCCAGTGCCGGCGTCTTGGAACAGATGAAAAACCTAAGCTACCGCATCTGCCTGATACGCTGGATGCAGATCATGGGTGTACTCAGCTTCATACTCTGTGTATTCTCCATGCTGATGCTGTTTGTCGATAAACAGCTGGGAGGACAGATCAGCTTCGCCGTAAGTCTGCTGTCTTTGATGGCCTCGCTGATTATTTTGATCTATGAAGTGCAGATCTCAGTAGATGCCATCGCCTACCAGCTGCAGGACTATGAGGATAGATTGAGACTTTAGCTGATCCATATTCCTGTATGTCCCATTGACAGGATGTAGAATTTCATCCACAATATACTGTACAGGGGTAAGGTATAATGATAAGCAATTACGGGTAGATCTGAATAAGGTTTAAAAAGGATCAAGGGAGGTTGGATAAATGGGCAACATAATTGCCACCGTAGTTATCGCGGGCCTCCTACACTTCGCCTTCAGAAGAAGAGGATGCTGCAGGGACTGATCCCAAGATCATACTGCAAATATTAAGAGAATATGTTAAATAGAAAGGGGGCCTTGGCCCCCTCTATGTATTAACTCACAGTATTTAACTGGGATATTTAACTGACGTTGTCTCTGATTTTGAACTGGGCAACCAAGCCGGCCAGCTCTTGTGCCATGCTATCCAACCTTTGGGAAGTGGGAGTTACCTGATTTATAGCTGTAGACTGCGCCTCTGTAAGGGCTGCCACTTCTTGGCTGCCGGCGCTAATTTCTCTGGCACCGACGGCTATCTCATTGATCTGGCTGGAAACATCGTTGATGGCCTGCAGTATATCCTGTAGAATCTTGCCACTGTCGCTGATTACCCGGGAAGTGCCGGTCATCTGCTCAGTGCCTGAACTCATTTCCTCCACAGCTTGAGAAGTCGTGGTCTGGACCTCCTGCACAAGTTTTGCTATCTGGGCTGCTGCAGTCCGTGAGTTTTCGGCAAGTTCTCGCACTTCCTCTGCCACTACAGCAAATCCCCGTCCGTGGACACCGGCCCTGGCAGCTTCTATTGCAGCATTAAGCGCCAATAAATTTGTCTGATCCGATATAGCGCCGATCATATCCACCAACTGCTCAATGGCTTGGGAGCTTTCACCTAGGTTGTTGATGATGCTGCTTAAATGCTCAAATGCTTCTTCCAAAGCCTTTGTTTCGCCTATGGCAAGATCCAAAGCCTCGCCACCGCTTACAGCTGTATCAGATATCTGGTTGGCGGCTTCAGTCATTTTCGCTGTATTGTGGCTGACTGTGTTGATAGTTTGCGCAAGTTCAGTAGATGTGGCCGCAACCTCACCGACGGAAGAATTTGTTTCGTTTAGAACCACCGCCAGTTCATGGCTTGAACCGGCAAGCCCTTCCGCAACTTCAGCAATGCGGCGCACAGTTTGACCCATGGATACCTGCAGTGAATGGATTGCACCAAAGGCCATCCCGATTTCATCTGTAGTTTTTTGAACGATCCTGACGGTAAAATCCCCCTGTGCTAAAGAGTGCATATGCTCAACAAGTATCCTGAGTGAATCAGAGATGGTGTTGGATATGGCTAAAAAGCCCAAGAGAATAATGACTAACCCTATAATTCCGGTAAGGACAAGCCGCAAGGTTGCTGCGGATTGTACCGATGTGAGCCCATTGCCAAGCCCAACACCCATGCTTCTAATTCCCCAAAAGCCAACAACACTTACCCCTACCAACGATAAAACAGACAAAAGTGCAAGTGCTCTCAGTTTGTTGCGTACCGACATGTTAACAATGAAATTCATTATTTAAAAGCACCCCCTTAGTAGCTGATTAGTTAAGTCATATATTACCAAAAATTCTCGCTATGTATGGAAATTCCTGCCATAAGCTTCACCGACTTAAGACCGATTTAAAATGGGGCATTATATAACTAAAGGGCTGGGATCCCCTCCCGCCCTTTAATATCTTACCTAACTAGATAAAACTACTTCCGATCAGATAACAGCGTTCCACCGACAGCTATATTATCCGGGTTGTTTTCTTTAATCACTACCGTAAAAGCTTCTTTGGGAATATTGGGAAGCACCGAGTTGGCAGCTTCTGTAAGCTTTGCCGCAAGTTTCACCTTGTCTTCTTTAGACATACTCCCACCGTCAAACTGAATAATTGGCACAACGTCACCTCCCACCACCTTGGTAGTGAATAATTCCCTTTGTCTGCGGCAGGATCCTGCTTGCAAAAAACCCTGAAACTGTATTAATGATCAAGCCACCGGGGAATGCCGTAAGGTGGCTTGATCAATCTATCTAAAAATGCGGCTCATCGATACCATAGAGATCAAATCGATCCCGGTTTCCCGAGATTTTGTTTTAGTATACCGAATAAACTCCCTGACAAAATCCTCCCACAAGGTTTTCATCTGTTCCCTGCCTTCGGTTTTAACCAAGGAAATGCTTAAATCTGCTGCCTCCTTAAGCAGACCCATGGCCTCAATCATTTTCCGTTTGACTTCCTCGGCCTTATCGTGCACCACAACTTCCACCCCTTATAGTTATAATTGCCCGGTATTTGCAGGTATCCCAGGATCAGATCATGCCTAAAATAAAGTTATTCTATGCACCGGTACCCGCGTGGTAAGGTATATTTCCAATTCTTGAGGAGATAATTTACAGTGACTTTAATTCACTAGGGAGGAAATATAATTGCCGCAAAGACACCTTTTGGCGGAAAACATCAAAGAACAAGTACTGGCAGATCTCAATCGGGATTTCCACCAATCTGATGGCGAACACACATATCAGACTGATCAAAATTTGGCTGCCTCCATAAAAGCCGATGTGCTGGCTGAACTTGAAAAAGACAGCTTTCCTCGCTCTACTACTGGTATGAGACTCACCAGGAGTGAAAGAGAAGCAATCAAACAAGATGTACTGCGGGAAATGGGCCAAAACATGTGGGATGACAGCCCTTACAGACGAAGTGCCCTAGATCAAGCAGTAGTTGAAAATGTCAAAAACGAGCTTTTAGCTGAAATGCAGATGGCAAGGCAGGGGGGAAATCCCACACCATCATGGCAGAACATCATATCTGATCGCAATATTGATCGGAGAATCGATCGTCAATATGGAGATTTAAAAAATCTAAGGGGTCAAATCCGCCGGGGCCTGGAAACTGTACAGGAAACAGACAGAAGGCTCAACGCTTCCATTGATCCAAGGGCTCTAGATGCAGTTAATGCCATCATCCATGAAGCCCGGCAGGAAGGCGTTCCTTTAGATCAAGTGATCACCTGGCTGAAGACCGGCGACAGAACCGGCACCGGATTCGGCCAAAGGGCGGGAGACTTTTTCACATCAAACAGCGGTAAAGGCTTTCTTTGGGGAGTCGGTATTTCGTTAATAGCGGCTTCACTGTTTCCGGCAACAAGGCAGGGTCTCCGCAGCCTTGGTGTCAAGATGATGGAAGGCACCTTAAGTGCAGCTGATCAAACCCGCTCCACATTCGGCAGGGTAAGTGAAGACTTTGAAGATATGATCGCAGAGGCAAACTACCACAACCTACAGGAAGGGCAAAGCATCCCTATGGATCAAGAAAACTTAGATGCTCCCAAACCACCGCCAGATGAGCATCTGCTGCAGTAGTCTAAAAGGCTGAAGGAGAATTGCCATGATGAACAATCCCATGGTGCCCGCCTATAAAGCTGTGGTACCCGGTCAAATAAGAAGTGAAGGCTGGCTCCCAGATGGGGGCCCCAATGAATTCACCCTTGAAAATCACGACTACAGAGCGGTAATCAGCCAGATTAAACGGGACATTATGATTGAAATTACAAATCAAGGCCGCCCGGACAGGTGGTCTACCGCATCGCCGGGATATTTTGCCGATGCGGATCCAATCGGATTTAACAACCTGTCCAATAAAGAACTGGAAGCCCTGCTCATCTACGCTCTGACAGAAGCAAGGCAGCGGGGGCTTGCAGCACCCCCTTACAGGGAACGCCAAAGCCGCCTACCGCCGATGGGTATCGGTCAAGCATTGCTTGCTGCACTGCTTTTACCATCAGTCAGGCAAAAAATGGAGCAGATCCTGTTTCAAACAGCTGTAGATGGAATTGATCTTGTCAGACAAGCCGGCTCTTTGCTGGAAAAGACGACAATTGACATCCAAACCATGTTCGCCGGCGGCCTAGAGTAAGCTTAGGAAAGGAAGAAAACCATGGATAGAGTAGATCAGGCAATGGTCCAAGAAATCAAAACTCAGGTACTGCAGGAACTCGACAAAGGCGGACCATATCCTTCAAAAAGCCCGGGCAAAGAATACCAAGCCTATCGAGAGCTTGTCGATGCTGTCCGCCAGGAAGTACTTTATGAACTAAATATGCGGGGAAATGACAGTTATTATCCTGTTGATCAAAGGCTTGTCAGTGCTGTTAAAGAAGACGTGCTCCACCAACTGGAAAGCCAAGCCAACGGCGGCATGATGCCGTCATCTTTAGGCTACGGCTACAGACAGCCCCAAAAAGGGCTGTCCGCTCGGGAAATCGAAACATTGAAACAGGAGATCATCCGGGATCTGCAGACAGAAACAGAAGAACAAGAAGGGCGAACTAAGCACTGAATCACGGTGCCGGCAGAAGCCTTTGTTGGGTAGGTTTTCTCTGCAGCCAATAATCCAATCGTCCCAACACTCCGGCACTGATTCCCAAAAGTCCCCAATCTGCTAATGTCAAAGGTACGGTCTTAAAGACGGCATTCAGCCCGGGGAAATAAAGTGTCAATAAAAGCATGGCCGCTGAAAGGCCTGCCGCGGGCAAGGTATAGGGATTTTTCGCCTTCCCTGTACCTGCACCTTGGGTATCAAAGATGCTGAAGGCGCGGCTGGCCACCACATGGGAGAAGGCCATGCTTTGTGCTTTGATTCCACTCCACCCCAAATAATTTAAGCCCCCGGCATATAACCCAAAAGTACTCAACCCCGACAATACGGCTTTGTAGATCAAGCGTCTGCTGGCATCATCGGAAAAAAGCTTGCGGGTGGGCCTGTGGGGAGGATGTTTCATGCAGTTGGGATCAGGGGGATCGGCGGCCAATGCCAAAGCCGGAAACCCTTCTGTGACAAGATTGATCCATAGAATCTGCGAAGGGACCAAAGGAGTGGCATATCCCGCGGCAGAAGTTAAAAACACGGCCAGTACTTGACCCCAGTTGCCCGGGAGCACATAGCGGGTGGCCTTGCCGATGTTTGCTGCCACGGTCCGACCTTCCTCAACACCGGCCACGATCGTAGAGAAATCATCATCACTTAAAGTTATACCGGCGGCTTCACGGGTTACATCAGTACCGGAACGGCCCATAGCAATCCCAATATTGGCTCTTTTAACAGCCGGTGCATCATTGATCCCATCACCGGTCATAGCCACTATATGACCCTTTTTCTGCAGTGCCCGGACGATTCTAAGCTTTTGCCCGGGGGAGGTCCTGGCAAAAATTGCAATATTATTGATGGATTCTGCCAGCCGCTCTTCAGACATGGCCTCTAAAGTCTCGCCGGAGATTGTAGTTCCCTGATCATGCAGGCCCAGTTCTCTGCCTACAGCCTCTGCAGTTGTTTGGTGATCGCCTGTGATCATCATCACCTTAATTCCGGCTTCCCGGGCCCGGCTGATGGCTTCTTTTACACCAAACCTGGGAGGATCGGCCATGCCCACCAGCCCAAGGAAAGTCAGATCGCCTTCTTTGTTTTCATCATCTAATGGCGCAGTTTTGGCTGCCAAGGCAAGCACCCGCAAAGCTTCACCTGCCATCTGTTGTCCGGCAGCTAAAACAGCCTTTTTGCGGGTATTGTCTAGGGGTATAATTTCACCATTAATAAAAGCAGTCTCACACCGCTCCAATATAGCCTCCGGCGCCCCTTTGGAGTGCACGGTGATCTGCTTTGCACCATCTTCTGTCACAACCGACATCATGCGGCGGGTGGAATCGAAGACATTTTCATCGATCCGTTCAAACTGTGCCAGCACAGAATCAAGGCAGACACCGCCTTTTTTGGCCAGTGTCAAAAGCGCACCTTCTGTGGGATCTCCCAGAACGCTCCAGCGCCCCGCAGTATTTTCCTTTAACTCGGCATTGTTGCATAAAGCACCGCTTAAAAACAGCTGATTCAGCCCGGGATGCTGCATAGGGTCAATCTCTTTGTTGTCTCTATAAAACCCGCCATCGGGGAGATAGCCCTCACCTGTGACAGTGTAAAACCCATCATCGGTGTAAATCCGTTTCACAGTCATTTCATTAGCCGTTAAAGTGCCGGTCTTATCGGTGCAGATGGTGGTTACGCCCCCAAGGGTTTCCACCGCAGATAGGCGCCTGACGACAGCATGCCTTTTTGCCATGCGCTGTACGCCAAAAGCCAAAGCCACAGTTACCACTGCAGGCAGCCCTTCAGGAATGGCGCTAACTGCAAGACTGACACCGGTACTCAGCAGCTCAATAATGGGGCGCTGTTGCAAAGTACCAACCAACATAATGGCACCGACAGAAAGCAGTACAAGTTTAGTGGTCCTTTGTCCGAGGCTTTCCATCTGTCGGTGCAAAAACGTAAAGTCCCGGCGAGTTTCACCCAGCAGTGATGCAATTTTACCCATCTCTGTATCCATGCCGGTGGCTGTTACCACCGCCTGAGCTTTACCCCCGGTTATGTTTGTTCCGGCGAAAAGCATATTGAGCTTATCTGCGGTAAGCATCTCCAGCTTTTGCTGAATTTCGAGATCCTTAACTACAGGGATAGATTCACCGGTCAAACATGATTCATCGGTAAGCAGATTGTTGCTCTCCAAGAGCCTGGCATCGGCAGGCACCCGATCACCGGCCTCAAGCTGAATTAGATCCCCAAACACTAAGCTGTTTGCGGGAATTTCTTTTAGCGCGCCATCCCGCACCACCTTAGCCATGGGAGCACTCATTTCCCGCAGAGCAGCCAGCGATTTCTCTGCCTGGTATCCTTGGAAAGTCTCTAAAGCAGCCTGCAGGATCACTATGGAGGTGATCACTAATGCATCAGCTGTACCCCCAATGAACAAAGAAACAGCTGCTGCCCCCAATAAAAGTTTGGGCATAAAACCTCCTAAAGATTCGGCCAGCATTTCAATAACTGTTTTTTTGGTGCCCTCCTGCAGTTGATTGGGCCCATAAAGTGCCAGCCGCTTTTGGGCAAGTTTGCTGGAGAGACCCTCATCTTTTGAAGTACCGGTAAGTTCAAGCACCCGCTCGGGATGCAGACTGTGCCAGGCCGCTGCCGGTTTCTTCTGGGCCTGTGCGGCTTTGCTTTGGCTTCCGTTTCTGCCCCTGCCGTTTCGGGCACCGTTGCTTGGACCGAAGTAGGTGTCCTTAACCAAAACAGCGAAATCTGCACCCCGGGTGCGGCCGTTGGCTGCTGCATGTGCTACGGCTTTTAAAACAGCATGGGGGGAAATGTACTTGGGATTATACACTAAAAGAATTCTACCTGTGACAGGGTTAATATAACCGGCGATATGGGCCACATGATCGAGCTTTTGGGCAAGTTTGTCTGCCTCAGCCTTATTGCCCCTAACTGCCGGGACTCCAACCCGGAACCTACCGGGAAGATAATGGTAATCTCGGGTGGAAATCGGAACTGTCTTCAAGGATATCCTCCGCTCCTTTATTAACCCAAATGTGAAGTGCCCACCTTGGATCTACCGAAAGATCGCAAGCATTTCTTATCATTTACCCGAAGTGATGCAAAATAAGCAGACTTTTTGGGAAGAATGGTTACCAAGGCGAGAGGTTTTTTCCTATACGCCGGTCCCCACGGCGTTTTTGGGTTCCTGTTCATATAAAATGCAGTACTGGGAGAAAATACTCACCGGTAAATCGAAAGTAAGCTTGGTTGCGATTTGCCCCAGACAAATCTTCGGTAAAGGAGAGGCTTCGTTTGAAAGTTGTTCACTGGCTCCCGGGTCGCATGCGGGTGGAAGTATCGGCTGTTTATCAGCATGCACACAAAGCACAGCACCTAGAAAGCTCCCTTGCCTTAAAAAAAGGCATTGCTTCCGCTAAAGCCGATGCATCGACAGGCCGCATGCTGGTTTGCTATGCACCGGATCAAACCGATGCACCGGCAATTTTGCGGGAGATTAGAGGCATTCTCTCCTTACCGCCGGAAGTTGCCAGTCAGCTTCAAAGTCCGCCAAAGAGCCCTGATGCAGATGAAGCCTATGAACTGGAAAGGCTCCCCTTAGGAGAGCAGCTGGGCTTTACACTGGCCACCGGCGTGCTTATGGCACTCAGTCATTTCCGCAAGAAAAATCCGCAAAGTGCGCCGGCAGATGGCAGTTTTATAGAAAATACCGATACCCTGCTGACGGTGTTGAGCGGTGTCCCCATCTTCCGCACGGCATTGGATCATTTCTTTAGAAGAAAACTGAGCACCGAGCTATTGGCAAGTGCGGCTACACTGGCATCACTGTTTCAAGATGATGATCAATTCAGCCTTTCCATCCTTTCCCTGGTGTACTTAAACACGCTGATCCGCAGTGCTGCCTTGGAATCTGTTCGGGATCGGATCCGGACTATGCT
>JAAYQZ010000093.1 GCA_012519025.1 Bacillota bacterium | reverse complement strand
GCGATCGGTCAGCCTTGCGAGCAGCTGAGAATCAATATTGAATCTGAGCGAACTGCCATTCGCAATTACCGACACCACATGGAGATGATCAATGATCGCTACATTAAAGCTGTGTTGGCCCGCATAATTAAGGATGAAGAGCTCCATCTTAGTCTCTTCAACAAGGCCTATCGACGCTACTGCCGGTGTCACGAATCCTAAGGCATGGCCCAAACTGCCAAGGCTTACCAAGGCGTTTTATAAATGGGAGTTTGCTCCCGTTCCGGGAACTGCAATCCTACGTATATTGTAGTACGTCATCCAGATTCCAAGGCTATTTCAAGGAAAGGCTTTAATCTGGAATAGACGATACTCCAAATAAGGGGGATTAAAATATGAGCCGGAGACGCCGATGCTGCCTTGATGAAATTTTAACTTGCCCAATGGTGCTGGCTTTTACCCTTGGTCTGTTGGTATGTACTTGCCTTGGCCAAAGGGAATAGCACATCCATTACGATATTAAAGTGGGAAAGCTTCTGACACATGTATAGCGAAAAGCGATGGCTGACGTTTTCCTTTATTAGATAGGAAAACGTTCCCGACTGTTGGGTAAGAAAAGGGCCCACCTTATGGAAGGTAGGGCTCTTTTTGTGGTGTAGAGTTTTTTTGTAGGTGTCAGTGTCCAGTCTGCAGACGCTGCAAGATGGCTTTTCCCTCTAAAGCTCTCAAAATGATTACTGTAAGCAGCGAAGTTAAGATCCCTTTGACTATATTGAACCCCACCATGGCCAGGATTAGAGGCATACCGATTTGGCTGGTTGGCATTCCCCACAGGGGCAAGAAGAAGAAATAATTTGCGGAGACCATTACTACTGTCATGACGATGGTACCGATGATCAGCCCGGGGGCTAAAGATTTGCCTTTACCAGCATGATAAATTCTACCCGCCACAACTACGAAACTGGCACCGGCAACTAAAGCTGCCGCGGCACCAACGATACCGTCAGCTGATTTGCCCGACAAGAAAAACAATATGCTCTTGATGAGCTCCACCAAGAACCCAGCCGCCGGGCCGAAGGAAAAGGCCGCCAGCAGGCCGCACAACTGTGAAGGATCATATTTTAGATATGGTGGAAAAAACGGTAAAGGGAACTCCAACGCAAACATAAACAGAAAGCTTAAGGCGGACAGGAACGCTAGAATAGTCATTTGTCGTACTTTAGTCACTTACAATCACCCCTCATAAAATGGCCCTCAGGGTAAGGCAAAAAGATAAGCCCCGGAGATCTCTCCGGGGCTGCACAGCAAAACTCTACTACCAATGTCTTCTACCATCCAGACTATACTGTCGGCTCCGGAATTTCACCGGATCAACCACATGACTCACATGGGTTCGCGGGCTCATCTTACAGACATACCGCCGGTCAGGAATTGAAGGCTTTCACCTTCGCACCTTGCCCCGAAGACTTATCTAGATTGTCACCTTTAGTGTAAGCAAATATCAAGGTCATGTCAAGTTTCATCATGCATATCCTCAACCATTTCACCAAGGCCCAAAGGATCGCCATCAATGATAATCACTACCTCATATCCCTTTTTGCGAGCCCGGTTGTATAAGGTGGCCACGGTTCCTTCAGCAATACCCAGGCGTTGGGCAATATTATCCGCGGTATGACCGGTTTCTTTTAAGGTCACGACCTGTCTTTCCCGCCAGCTTAATTTCTCCACACCGCGAATTTCGATTCGCATGACATTAACCCCTTATGCAAATGGTACAGAAGTTATCAACAGCTGTGGATAATGCTGTGGACAAAATTTATACAAAATTGATACAGACAATAGTCACTTCTATGAGAAGCCGCAAACTTCCTTCCTTCTAAATTTCCTTCGAGAAATCTTTGACGGCAGGGAAAGGAGGTTGAGGTAGATAATAGTTTAGGTTGTGTCATTAAAGGGCATATCTAGGAAAATCGGAGAGGAGAATAAGCTAGTTGGTGACAGCAGATGATAAACGCAAAGCTCACTTTATTTTCGCCGCAGTTGCTGTGTTATATTGGTTTGCAATCTATGTTTACGTTCCTATTTTACCCAACTATGTCGCCTATTTAGGAGGCACATTGAAGATGGCCGGTCTAATAGTAGGATCTTACGGCCTGATGCAGATGCTGATTAGGATTCCCTTGGGTATTTGGTCTGACAGAATCGGTAAACGGAAAGTTTTCATATCTATTGGTGTTTTCTTGGCCTTAGGCAGCAGTCTGCTAATGGGTGTCTTTCCCAGCGTTTCCACGGTCTTGATCGGCAGGTCCATATCAGGTGTGGCAGCCGCGACATGGGTCAATTTCACGGTGCTTTTCTCCAGTTATTTTGCCGGTGAAGAGGCCCAGAAGGCAGCAGGGTTAGCCGTGTTTTACAGTCTTGTCGGACAGCTGCTTGCAGCTTCTTTGGGGGGCTATATTGCCCAAGCCTTTGGCTGGAGTGCACCTTTTTTCGTCGGTGCGTTAGTCGGCCTTGGAGGTTTTTTATTGAGCTTTGCCATCAAGGAGACCAAATGGGCAGATCGGGAACCTTTAAAGGTATCGGAGTTAATGGCAGTGGGGCAGGAACGGGATTTATTGATTGTATCTGGTCTTGCTATTTTAACTCAATTTATGACATTTGCCACAGCTTACGGTTTTACACCCCTACATGCTGAAGCAATTGGAGCTTCCCAAGGGGAGCTGGGTCTTTTAACTTTTGTATCTAATTTGCCTGTTGCCCTAGCAGCTCTTTTTACCAGTGGGGAGCTAGTTGTCAAACTGGGCGAAAAAAACGCAGTTGTCTGGGGATTTATTTTAGGTGGGTTGGCTGCCGCAGTAGTTCCTTTTACTACCTCACTGCCCATGCTGTATGTTACCCAAGCACTGGGTGGGTTGGGCCGTGGAGTCATTTTCCCGATCCTAATGGCTTTAAGTATTAAAACCGTCCCTGAAGAAAAGCGTGCAACCGCTATGGGGTTTTTCCAGGCAATATATGCCCTTGGGATGTTTGGGGGACCAATGTTGGTGGGTATAATAGGAGATATATCAGGGCTTACCGGTGGCTTTCTTTTAACAGGCTTGTTGGGAATCATCGGAGGTGGTCTCACTTTGCGTCATCTGCCCGGTGATTCTCGGGAATCTGCCTTCCCGGGGCTCAGCAAAAGGTGACCGGCAATACGGGGCGGCATGCTGGCACATTTTGCCAGATTGGTTTTTAAATCAGGGAGGTTGAGAATCGTGGTTCAGCATTTGACAGACGCCAGTTTTGAAAAAGATGTCTTGGAACAAGAGGGTGTTGTTTTAGTTGATTTTTGGGCACCTTGGTGTGGACCTTGTCGCGTAGTAAACCCCATCATAGAGGATCTTGCAGAAGAATACAAAGGAAAAGCAACCATTGCTAAGGTTAATGTTGACGAACAGCAGCAAGTAGCAGCAATGTACGGCATTATGAGTATCCCTACTCTAATGATTTTCAAAGACGGTAAACCTGTTGATAAAATGGTCGGTGTAACACCAAAACAAACACTTGCCGCAAAACTAGACAGCTACCTCTAGATCGGCAAGCGACTTAAACTATCCGCGGGGGTCATCCTTTTTAGGGTGGCTCCCGCTTTTTTGTTGCCACAGCAACTTTCGAGTTGTTTTGGCATAAGATAATACGGCCAAAACGTCGTTGTGTTGTGATCGGTTCCAATGGGGAAGCTGTGGGAGGGATGAGTATGGAGGAACAGACAAACCGATGTAAAAAAGTGTTTGCTGCCGGCAACACCGGTGTTGGATTTCACTCCTTTTTTGAATATATTGCTGGGCCGGAGATAGAAAGCGTGTACGTGCTCAAAGGAGGCCCGGGGACCGGTAAATCTACTTTGATGAAGCGTGTTGCCCAAGCAGCGGCAAAGCGTGGTTATTTCATTGAGATGCACTACTGCGCATCTGATGTGGATTCATTGGACGCATTAGTAATTCCAGGACTGGGTGCCGCTTTCATAGATGGCATGCGTCCCCACATTTACGATCCGCCGTATCCCGGTGCCCTGGGTCAAATCCTCAATTTGGGCGAATTCTGGCACAGTTCCGGAATCCGCGCCCACAAACAAGCAATTGTGGCTGCCGGCGATGAAGGGAGCCGCCTTTTCCAAAGTGCCTTTCGCTATTTGAAGGCTGCCAAGGAGATTCATGGGAATTGGGCTGATAAAATCCAAAGGGTTCAGGACAAAAGCTGCTTTAACCGTCAGAAGAAAAGTCTTTTAAAAACCGTCGACTTCAACAACCAAACGGCAGGTGATGACCCCGGAAGACTCCGACATCTATTTGCTGCTGCAATCGGCCCTGTAGGGCCAATCAGCTATCTTGACAGTCTAACCGGGCCCAAAACGGAAGTCATATTACTTAAAGGCCCTCCGGGTTCAGGCAAATCTGAACTGCTCAAAGATTGGGCAAAGACGGCTCTAGAACTGGGCTGGGACGTAGAAGCATATCACAATCCCATCGATCCGCGTAAAGTGCAGCATGTACTTTGCCCGGGATTGGATATTTTCATTGCTGCTCAAACGGAACTGTTCCCCTATGAAGCTGTTGATCCTTGCGAGATTATCGATCTCAACCAAAGCCTTGATCAAAAGCGGCTGAAGCAGTATCGCACTGAGTTGGAACTCGATCGGCAGACTTTCCTGCAGCTTGTCAGCACAGCAGTACAAATGATCTACCAGGCTCGGGAAACACACCTGGAAGTTGAACATTTCTATGTGAAGCACATGGATTTTACTGCCCTAGATGCCATGTGTACTGAACTTATCTGCGATATCATGCATGACACCGATTAAAAAGGTATAGGCTGCTGCGTTTGAAAAGTCTTTAGGCCCTCCCAATGGGGGCCTTTTGAACTTCTTGGAGTTATTTGCCAAACGGGAAAGACTAGTGATAATCGTATTCGCGGCAGGGATTCACGGACTTGGCAAGAAATCCACTATATGGCATTTCAAGGGGCGAGGTTTGGTCAGTTCGTATGCAGGAGGCGTAGTTATATTGCAGAGAAAAATACTTAGGAAACAACTGGTTTGCCTGGCACTAGTGCTTGTTTTTATTTCCACAGTGAGTTTGGGGGCCGAAGCCGGTGAGCTTTACGTACATTTCATTGATGTGGGACAGGGTGACTCGGTTTTGATTCAAACACCTACCGGTACAAATGTGTTGGTTGATGCAGGTGTAACTAAAAGTGGTAGGGAATCAGTAGTACCTTATCTGAAAAAACTCGGTATCAAACATTTAGATTTGGTTGTGATGACCCATCCCCATTTCGATCACATAGGTGGATTAGTTCCCGTAATAGAAGCATATTCGGTGGGGAGGATTTTGGCTGATGGTCAGATTCACACCACCAAGACATATGAAGAACTGCTGCAGCTGATTTTACAAAAAGAAATTCCCTTCAGTTTGGCCAGGACCCAAGGTCAATTGACTGTCCAAGGACTCGATGAAGTCGCTATATTGAATCCCAAAGAGCCAATGCTCAAGGGGTTGAATAACAACTCCGTTGTACTTTGGTTTCGACACGGCCAAGTAACTTTTTTGCTCACAGGGGATATTGAAAAAGAAGCTGAAGCACGCATTGTGGCGGAAGAAGAACTGCCCCGAGCGAAAGTATTAAAAGTTGCCCACCACGGCAGCAATACAAGCAGTATTCCCCAATTTATTGAGGCTGTGGCTCCTGAGTATGCCGTCATACAAGTAGGAGCTGGCAATTCTTATGGGCATCCCAACGCGGAAACCTTGCAGACGCTTGAAAAAGTGGGGGCTGAAGTGGGACGCACAGATCTCGATGGCACCGTAATTGTCATTAGTGACGGGACATCTTACCGAGTGGTAAAAGAGAAGTAGAAGTTTTATCAGTCCGCATAAGAAAAGCTTTTGAGTAAAAGGCCCGAGGTGATGACTAAATGGAGGAATTTCAGATTCAGGCCACAGTTGATCGCATAGAGGCGGACAAAGCCGTACTGCTGCTTGCCACACCTGAAGGAGAAGTGCCGGTAGATTGGCCGCTGGCTTTACTGCCCTCTGGGATCGGTGAGGGAGGGAAGCTGGACTTCTGCATCAAGGAAAATAAACAGGCGGAAGACGATGCACGTCAAAGGATTTCGGATTTGCTGGACAAGCTCACCGGAGGATCGGATTAACTTTGGCCAGCTCGGTTTTGATAAATTAACATCCCCTTGTTACAAGAAAGGCACTGGAAAACCAGTGCCTTTCTAATATTCGTTAGGTCGATCTACAAGTTTCTCCAACAGGTTGGATACGTTTTTCTCAGCTTCATGTGTTGCCGTCTCGTCCAAAAAATAGTATTTGCTGCAAGATTCTAAAACTACCCAAACAAGGTCACCCTCTCGCACTAAACCCAATTCCGATTTGGGCACCCATTCGGGTTCAAGATCTTGGCTTTGGGGCAGCAAAAGTGCAACCTCCGCCGTGATTTGATCAACAGCATATATATTTTTCGAAACTAGGGTTGGAAATTCTGCCAGTTCGTCGCCGATCTCTGCTCGGGCATTGTTCCCGAAATTCCCTCCAAACCCAAGAACAAGCAGCATCAATAAAACTGCCCACCCGGTATTGTGGATGCGGGACTGCACGGCTACCATCATGGTTTGCCTCCTAGATTAGATTAACCTTGATAGAGGCAAAGCCGGTGATGACGCGGTCTGGGATACTCAGTTATTCTTTAAATTCCCCCGGACTCCTTTTAATGTGGTGTTGTGGGAGACAGAAAGCCCCCAACCACCGGTGTCGGCCTTAGGAATCCGCTGTCATTCCCCGGCTTGGGCAGTGATTTGATGGATTATTGCCTCCACATCACGCTGATCATAGACGTATTCCTCTTGACAAAAGTGACATGTAAGTTTTGCTTGTCCCTCGTCCTCAAGCAAAGACCTCAGCTCTTCGGGACCAAGAGCCACCAAGGTAGCCTCACCCCGTTTTCGTGAGCAGGTGCAGCTGAAGCGCAGTGGCAGTTGATGGAGGTATTTTGGCTCAAGATCACCCACAGCGGCTTCAATTATATCTTCCGGTGTACCGCCGTCTGCTAAGATGCTGCTGATGGGCGGCAGGTCTTTCAGCATGTGTTCCAACATAATAGCAATACCTTCACTTGCATCGGGCAGCAGCTGCAGTATGAGGCCACCGGAGGCTTTGATGGAGTAGTCTACATCAACCAAGACTCCCAGGGCAACCGCAGAGGGCGTTTGCTCTGAACGGGCAAAATAATTGGCAAAATCCTCAGCTATCTCCCCGCTTATGAGGGGAACACTGCCGCTGTAAGGTTCACCCAATCCTATGTCTCTAATCACAAACAGATGCCCTTCACCAACCGCGGCCCCAACATTCAACTTATTTCCTGAGTGGTTTGGTACTTCGGCATGGGGATTTGAAACATACCCCCGCAAATTGCCCTGTGCATCCCCATCGGCAACGATCTGACCTAAAGGGCCGTCTCCGACAATTTGCACAGTAACTTTGTCATTGTCCTTTAACATGGCACCGAGCATAGCAGTGGCAGCCATAGTTCGTCCCAATGCGGCACTGGCCCAAGGAAGCATTTGGTGACGCCGTCTGACTTCTTCCACTATTTTAGTATTATCGACAGCCAATACGCGGATCTGCCCATTGGCGGCAGTGCCTTGTGCGACGTATTCGTTAAGGCCACTGCTGTTGTCTTGGCCCAATTTTCCCATAGTCTTACCCCTTTCTGTTGGTAATTATTGTACCACACAAGGGCTGTCCATAGACAAAAGTAAATTTAATGTGAAATATTTCACCAATCCCTTGTTCTTTCAAGAGCGAAGTGATATCCTCTGATTGTGAAATAGTGCACGAGCCGCCGAAGAGGGGTCTGGACATGGTTACCATTGCCGTATGTGTTGGCAGCTCCTGTCATATCAAAGGTTCATATGCAATCATAAATCGATTTCAAACCTTAATTCATAATCTTTCGTTAGAGGATAAAGTGGAACTAAAAGGTGTCTTTTGTGTAGGTCACTGTACTGAGGCAGTGGCGGTGCAGATTGGAGCCGATCCCATCATATGTGTAACAGCTCAAGATACAGATGAGATTTTTCAACAAGAAGTGCTTCCAAAAGTGGGGGTGAAGTAGTGGGGCGCGTGTTGGCAACTTTGGAGGCTGAATGCAAAGATTGCTATAAATGTGTTAGAGCCTGCCCTGTCAAAGCCATCAAGATCGATACCGGTCATGCCAAGATTTGGGAGGAACGATGTATCCTCGATGGCCGGTGTATTAGTGTTTGTCCGCAAGGTGCCAAACAGGTTAGAGATGATCTGGGCAAGGTGCAGGCAAGCCTGGCCGGTGGACGAGTTTTGGTGGCGAGCCTGGCGCCATCTTATGTGGCTGCCTTCAGTGTGGCAACAGCCGATCAAATGATCACCGCCCTTTATAAGCTGGGTTTTAGTCATGTGGCAGAGACTGCCGCAGCGGCCGAGATCGTAGCCCAGGCCCACAAAGCCCTTTTGGATGAACACAAACCCATAATTACAAGCTCCTGCCCGGCCATTGTGAACCTTATAGAACAGCACTATCCGGAAGCAATCCCTTATTTGGCACCGATTGTTTCACCCATGATTGCCCATGGACGTCTTTTGCAAGAGCAGTACAACTTTGAAGTGGAAGTTGTTTTTATCGGCCCATGTGCTGCTAAAAAAGCCGAAGCAGAAGAAGTACAGTTTGAGGGGGCAGTATCCCATGTACTCACTTTCCAGGAAGTAGAAAAATGGTTGGCAGATGAGTGCATTGACCCTAAAGCCCTGGCATCGGTGGGATACACTTCCAACGACGCTTACTGGGGTCGGAGTTTTCCCCTAGGCGGGGGGCTCATGCGCACCGCCGGTTTGGATACAGATGTTTTGGCGGATCAGATGGCCATTGTGGCCGGAATTGAAGAATGCGAATCGGTAATTTGCCAATTGATTGAGGGAGTAGATTTGTCTCTGACTTTAATTGAAATGCTGGCCTGTGCCGGAGGGTGTGTTGATGGTCCCTGTATGGTTGGGCCTTGGCAGGGTTTGGCAAGACGGCAGAGATTGCTTTCCCATGTACAAAAGAGGAGGAAAAGACATTCACACCTCAAAACTTTACCACCTCATTTGGACGAAAACGGCCGGCTGCTTCCGTTCATAACACGCACTTATCGTGATCGAAAACTGAGACTCAAAGAGCCGACAGAAGCAGAGTTGAAAGCAATTTTAGAGGCTATAGGCAAGCGAACTCCCCAAGATGAGCTCAACTGCGGGGCATGTGGTTATGATTCATGCCGGGATAAGGCTAAAGCCGTTTATCATGGGGTTGCGGAAAACGAGATGTGCATCCCATACATGCGCCGAAAGGCAGAATCCTTGGCCAACGTAATCATTGAGACAACACCCAATGGAATCATTGTAGTAGACGAAAACCTGGAGGTTTTGGTGGTCAACCCGGCGGCAGAAGCGATGTTTAACTGTCAAGTCGCAGCGCATTTACACAGACCGCTTTGTGAGCTAATAGATACCAGCAGTTTTGAAGAGGTTTTAACTAAAGGAGCACTCATCCAAGAAAATGCTGAATATCCCCAGCACAATCTGATAGTGCGTCAGTATGTGTTTACACCGGAAGATCAAGAAATTGTGATCGGCATTTTCTCTGATATAACCGAAGATCGGGGCCGGCAGGCAGAACTGGCCCAGCTCAAAAGCACCACTTTGGAGCGGGCCCAAGATGTGATTAATCGGCAAATGCGGGTTGCCCAAGAAATTGCCGGGCTTTTAGGTGAAACAACGGCGGAAACTAAGGTTCTATTATCTCAGCTGATGAAGCTGATGCAGAATGGGGATGAGACGCCGTGACAGAAGCAGCTTTTAATATACCTTTAGTAAACTCCCCTTATATTATCGAGACAGGTTATGTGTCTTTAAACAAACACGGTGAAGAACTTTGCGGAGACAATGTAGTTATTTCCCATAGAAATGATTCGGTAATCATGGTTTTGTCCGATGGCTTGGGCAGTGGGGTTAAGGCCAACATTTTATCAACTTTGACTACTAAGATCGCCGGCACCATGCTGGAAATGGGTGCCAGGCTTGATGAAGTAGTGGAAACGGTGGGTCAAACTCTGCCGGTGTGCCAAGTGCGGGGCCTCGCCTATTCAACTTTTACTATCATACAAATTTTTAATGATGGCAAGGTCTATATGGCGGAGTTTGACAACCCATCTGTGTTCTACATCCACCGCGGTAAGGTGACAAAATTGCCCCATCGTGAGCGCCGCATCGGCGCCAATAAAGTTAAAGAAACCCGCTTTATGGCGTCTGAAGGTGATTTTCTTGTTGCCATCAGCGATGGCGTGGTGCATGCCGGGATTGGAGGAGTACTCAATTTGGGCTGGCAGTGGCCCAATGTAGCCAAGTTTTTGGAAAAGGCCATAGTCAAAGAGAATGGGGCTTTAGACATTGCCCATAGACTCGGGGATATCTGCCGGCACCTTTATGCTGGAAGGCCCGGTGATGACACCACTGTTGCCGCCCTATATATTCGCCGTCCACGGCACCTGACTATAGTTGTGGGGCCGCCGAGAAAGCGGGAAGATGACGCACAACTGGCCCACCTATTGGCTGAGGCACCGGGGAGAAGGGTAGTTTGTGGGGGTACCACCAGCAATATTATTGCCCGGGAGTGGAAAACGGATCTAGATGTGGATCTGCGCTACTGCACCCCAACGATTCCTCCCCTCGGCCGCATAAATGGTGTGGACTTGGTGACAGAAGGGATCATCACTGTTTCCAGCGCGCTGGAGAAGTTAAAAGGCTTAAATGCGGGTATGGAAATGGGTCAAGTTTTGATGGGAGAGGATGGTGCCAGTATGTTGGCGGCCTTGTTATGGGAAAGTGATCAGATTGATTTTCTAGTGGGTGGTGCGATCAATCCTGCACATCAAAATCCTGAACTGCCTTTAGGCCTAGCCCTCAAAGAACAGGTAATTCAAGAGCTTACCCATTCCCTCAAGCAGGCAGGTAAAACAGTGACAGTCACATCATTTTGATTGTATTTGCACTCATTTATAGATTTTTAAGGGGAAAGGATGATAGATGTGGCAAAAGCCCTACCGGTTGTCGACGCGGAGGAGCGAATGTTGCAAGAACGGCAGTTTATCAAGGTCAATGAGATTATAGCCCAACACGGCAAAGAGGAATCTACTTTAATTCCCATCCTACAAAAGGTACAAGAGGAGTACCGCTATCTTCCGGAAGAGATTCTTACCTACGTTGCTACAGCATTGGGGATATCCCCTGCAACGGTCTATGGTGTAGCCACTTTCTATGCGCAATTTTCCCTAGACCCCATGGGGGAATACATCGTAAGAGTTTGCGATGGGACCGCTTGTCATGTGCGGCGTTCTACTGATGTTTTAAATGCAATCCGCAAAAAAGTGGGATTGAGCCCAGAACAAAAAACAACTGATGATTTGGGGTTTACCGTAGAGACAGTATCATGTCTTGGTGCTTGTGGGTTGGCCCCTGTAGTCACCATCAATGATGAAGTGTATGGCAATGTCACACCAGAAGCAATTACTGAGATATTGGATACTTTGCAGAAACGGGAGGGGAAGTGACATGATCCGAAACGCGGCTGTATTGGAGACACTGCGCCAAGAAAAGCAGGCAGTATTACAAAAGGTGAAGCAGCGGGTACTTGTTTGCGCTGGTACGGGCTGTGTCGCCGGCGGTTCTTTGAGGGTTTTCGATGAACTTAAGAAGCTTGTCAAAGACCTGGGACTTGCCGTTGCCGTGGAATTGGAAGCAGAGCATGACAAAAACACTGAAACTCCGGTGGAAGGTATAGAGATTAAAAAGAGTGGATGTCACGGTTTTTGCGAAAAGGGCCCACTAATTCGCATCGAACCTGAAGGTGTTTTATATGTGGGAGTAAAGCCCGAGGATGCCCAAGACATAGCCGATGCTTTGGCAGAAGGAGAAGTTGTGGAACGCCTTTTATACGAGGAACCCAATACCAACGAGGTTTTTGCCAGAGAAGAAGATATCCCCTTCTACCGGGAGCAGCAGCGAATCGCCCTCGGAGACTGTGGTGTAATTGACCCAGAAAACATCTGGGAGTATATAGCCCGGGACGGATATGGGGCTTTAGCCAAGGCTTTGACCGAAATGGCTCCGGAGGCTGTGTGTGACACTGTCGTAGAATCAGGCCTCAGAGGCCGCGGTGGTGGCGGATTTCCGGCAGGCCTTAAATGGGTGTTGACCCGCAAAGCCGCCGGTGCGTCTAAATACGTAATCTGCAATGGTGACGAAGGAGATCCGGGAGCATTTATGGATCGAAGTCTAATGGAAGGCGACCCTCACCGCATCTTGGAGGGCATGATTATCGCCGGCTATGCCATCGGTGCCGCGGAAGGCTATGTTTATATGCGTGCCGAGTATCCATTGGCAGTTCAAAGAATGCAGAAGGCCATTGATGATGCCAAAGCCCAAGGTCTGTTAGGCGAAGATATTCTTGGTACAGGATTTGCCTTTGACATTGTGATCAAAGAAGGTGCAGGCGCGTTTGTTTGTGGTGAGGAAAGTGCTTTGATTGCCTCCATTGAGGGCAAGCGGGGTATGCCGAGACCAAAGCCTCCTTTCCCGGCACAAAGCGGCCTTTGGGGACGTCCGACACTGATCAACAATGTAGAGACCTTTGCCAATATCCCACCCATTTTGCAAAACGGTGCAGAGTGGTTTAAAAATATCGGTTCGGAAACCAGTCCCGGGACAAAGACCTTTGCTATAACCGGTGAAGTGGCCAATACCGGACTGATTGAAGTGCCTATGGGTAAGACTTTGCGGGAAATTGTATTTGACATCGGTGGTGGGCTGCGCAACAACGGTGAGTTCAAAGCCGTGCAAATCGGTGGACCCTCCGGTGGTTGTCTGACAGCAGATCACCTGGATTTACCTTTGGATTTTGATTCCCTGCAAGATGCGGGGGCCATGATCGGCTCCGGTGGTTTGGTTGTGATGGATCAAAACACTTGTATTGTTGAAGTAGCCAGGTTCTTTATGAATTTCACCCAGAATGAGTCATGCGGAAAATGTGTGCTTTGCCGGGAAGGAACAAGACGCATGCTGGAGATACTGCAGAAAATTGTCGATGGTGAGGGCAAACTATCTGATCTTGATGCATTGGAGGAAATCGGTGAAGCAGTTCAAGAAGGCTCGCTGTGCGGTCTTGGTAAAACAGCACCAAATCCTGTATTAACCACCATGCAGTATTTCAAAGACGAGTATCTTGCCCATGTCGTGGAGCGCCGCTGTCCGGCAGGAGTTTGTGAGGGCCTGAAAACATTTGTGATTAATAGTGAACTTTGCAAAGGCTGCAGCCGCTGTGCCAGAGTCTGCCCGGTTGGGGCCATCTCCGGCAAGGTCAGAGAACCCTATGTTATAGATCAAGAACTGTGCATTAAGTGCGGGGCATGTGTGGAATCGTGTCGCTTTAATGCCATAGAGGAGGTTGTTTAAATGGCCCAAACCATGGTTATCGACGGCAAATCTGTGGAAATCAATGGAGAAAGGAACATCCTTGAGGTATGCCGCAAAGCGGGCATTGAATTACCCACCTTTTGTTATCATTCTGAGCTCTCCGTCTATGGTGCGTGTCGAATGTGTCTTGTAGAGTTGGAAAACGGCCAAATCGTGGCAGGCTGCTCAACACCGGCAGAGGCCGGTCAAGTAGTTAAAACCACTACACCCCGTGTGCAGAAGATCCGCAAGATGGCATTAGAACTTCTGCTTGCCAACCATGATCGTGATTGCACTACCTGCGAGAAAAGCGGCATGTGTAAACTCCAGGATCTAGCCCAGCGTTTTGGTGTGCGGGAAGTGCGCTTTGGCCAACGGGACAAAAAAGTGGATATCGACGATTCGAGTCTAGCCCTAATTAGGGATCCTAACAAATGCATCCTGTGCGGCGATTGCGTGCGCATGTGTGAAGAGGTACAGGGTATTGGAGTTTTGGATTTTGCCCACCGAGGCTCCGATATGACCGTAACCCCTGCCTTTAACAAACCAATGGCAGAAGTCGACTGCGTCAACTGCGGTCAATGTGCTGCCGTTTGCCCAACCGGTGCCTTAATTGTCAAGTCGCAAACTAACGAAGTTTGGCAGGCACTGCATGATCCGACTAAGACAGTTATTGTACAGGTAGCGCCGGCGGTAAGAGTAGCTGTTGGTGAGGTGTTTGGTCTGGAAGCCGGGCAAAACACCATCGGTAAATTAACCCAGGCCCTGCGGCAAATGGGTTTTGATAAAGTCTTTGACACCAGTTTTGCAGCTGATTTGACAGTCATGGAAGAGGGTACTGAGTTCTTGGAGAGGCTCCAAAAAGGTGAGCACCTGCCCCAGTTCACATCATGCTGCCCTGCTTGGGTAAAATACACCGAACAGTATCATCCGGAGTTTTTAGGAAACCTGTCGACTTGCCGTTCACCACAGCAGATGTTTGGCTCATTGGCGAAAAAATATTACGCTGAAGAGCTCGAGATTGATCCTAAGGATCTGGTGGTTGTCAGCCTAATGCCCTGTACAGCGAAGAAATTCGAAGCTGCAAGACCGGAACTCTCAACTGACGGCATGCCTGATGTGGATGTAGTAATCACTACCCAAGAAGTGGTGCGAATGATTCGGGAAGCCGGATTGGATTACGCTAATCTAGAAGATGACTCATTGGATATGCCGTTTGGGTTCACTTCAGGCGGAGGTATCCTTTTTGGGGTGACAGGCGGGGTATCGGAAGCGGTACTGCGAGCCGCCCATTACCTTCTGCTCGATGAGGAGCTCGATCAAGTCAATTTTACCGAAGTTCGGGGTACAGAGGGCTTAAGGGCAGCAGAGGTTGATGTTGGAGGCCAGAAAGTCAAATTGGCCATAGTCTTTGGGCTTGCCAACGCCAAAAGGCTCCTCCAGCAGATCAAAGATGGTGAAGCAGAATACCATATCATTGAAGTTATGGCATGTCCCGGAGGCTGTGTAGGAGGCGCCGGACAGCCGGCAACTAATCCAGAGGTGCGGAGTGCCAGGACCCAGGGGATCTATACTGCTGATAAAGCCCAACAGCTGCGGAAGTCCTATCAGAATCCATTGATCGACAACGTCTATGAAAAGTGGCTTGATGCACCCAATAGCGAAAAGGCCCACGATGCCCTGCATACAACCTATGGTGCTCGAAGGCGCATATTGGGAGAAGGCATCAGCCTTGGGGACAATCACACGGCAAAACAGCTGGAGGTATCGGTCTGTGTCGGCACCGGCTGCTACCTGAAGGGGGCTTATGATTTGCTGCACAACCTGGGCTATCGTTTGCAAGAGGCGAAGCTGAATCAACGTGTAGACTTAAAGGCCACTTTCTGCTTTGAAAACTGCGGCGGCGGTGTGAATGTCAAAATTGGGGATACTCTTTACAGCGGCATGTCTCCGGCCAAGACTGATGCAGTATTTGGAAAGATAGTAGACGAACTGGAGAAATAAAGCATAACACAATGCAACTTTCGGAAACGGCTGCCTGGTCTTTTGGCAAGGCAGCCTCTTTTAAAATTCGTTTGGCCGGGTAAAGCAAACCGGCAAGCAGTGAAGAAACGGCTGTGGAGTGTAGATAACGGAAACAAATAGGAGGGGGAAAATGACCCGATTAGTCTCTATCCCTAAGCCAACGCTGGAGAGGATGCCGGTATATTATCGTGTCCTTATGCACTGCCGGGAGATTGGACTTCAATACATTTCATCGAAGGATCTAGGTTTTCGATCAGGATTTGACAATGCCCAAGTGAGAAAAGATTTAAATCACATCTGGAGCGGTGGACGCCCCGGTCTTGGCTATGAGATCGAGAAACTGGCTGAGTGTTTAGCTGATTTCCTCGGACTTCGCAATGACACTGATGCCGCTTTGGCAGGAGCCGGTCGGCTTGGCAGTGCATTGGTAGGGTACCCCGGTTTTCAGCGCTACGGTTTTCAAATAGCAACTGTGTTTGACACAGATGAAAACAAGATCGGCAAAAGTCTTTACGGGCGCCCGGTGATGCCTTTGAGTAAGTGTGGGGAATTGATGGAGCGCCTTGGGATTAAAATCGGTATAATCACTGTACCGGCGGCCGAGGCCCAGGATGTATGCGGCATTATGGTGAAAGCCGGAGCGAAAGCTATTTGGAATTTTGCACCTGTGCGGCTGGAAGTGCCTGAAGGGGTATTGGTGCGGGACGAAGATTTGGCTGTTGGGCTGACAACTTTGGCCTACCACATTAAACAACAGGATGTGCCGGGGGAAAGCAGCGCGTCAGGAAGTAAAGGTCCTACAGACACAAGAAGAATCAGAACATAGGGGGTTGTGGGTGCCCTTGTGGGTACCCGTGCCAACCCCGTTTACGGACCCAATGGGAATCTTTGCTCAAAATCCATTGTCAAAATCTCGGTATGCCAAATAATAAATTCGGCAATTTCATCGGCGGTCTTATCCTTAGTCCATCCGGTTTCTTTTAAAGTGCGCAGCGTCAAGTTGGATACGTGCTGAGCCAGCTGGTCAGCGTATGTTTCAAATTCTGTCTCCTCCATCGCGGCATCTGTCGAAGAAAGCAGGCGGTGATACAGGCGAAATGCCTGCAGATACAGCCGCTCATTGTTTTGCTGCTTAGCCCGCAAATATATTTCCCTCAATTTTGCCAGCGTAGCAAGCTTTACCTCTGCATGATCGCCGTCAAGAACATATTCCAAGCGGTTAAGATTGTCATAGATTTGTTCTACAATATCCTCAGGTTTTGCCATCTCCATGCAGGAAACCCTCCTACCTTTGTTTGGTAATATATGTACAGCAATCCGCCACTAATATATTAGATTTCTGGGGTAAGTCTCCTGCTCGGAATTGGCAGACAAGGTAAGCCGAAAAAAGCCATGCAGACAAACGGAATACCAAAGGGGTGTTAGGCTCCAAGGTACTTGGACAAAACTACAAATGCCACACATTCATCATCAATGAGCCTGACACCGGTGCGGAGCTCGTCAACTAAGGATGTTATCATTAAAAGGTCGATATCATTGGACAAACTCCACTTACTCAAAGCAGGGTGGGCTTTAACCCGCTGTTTGCAAAAGCATTTGCCCCTATTGCTGACTTCAATGGTGAGCTTAATCGGTGTCTTGGTGAATGACAGCTGCAAAGCATTTGGCTCCAAGTGACTGTAGGCAAAATGGACAAGGTTGCGGCAGGCCTCTGTCAATGCGACTTTGTAACTGGTGATTTCGCAAACATCCAAACCCGCCTTAACGAACACATCCCCTAAGACCAATCGGGGAATCGTTAAATACCGTTCACTAAGGGGAATGGTTATCTTCAATTGCTCCGAGTGATGCGTCGGTTGGAGGTCGGACGTATACCTTTCCACAGAGATCGCCTTCCTACAATGGTTTTATGGGTGTGTTTTCCCAAACAAGTTTTACCCCAATCGTCTCAGTTCCAAACAGCCGAATGAATTGTAATTTATGGAGAACAGGATTGGTTTATTGACATTAAAGTTCAGAATACAGGGGAAAACACAGAGTAGTATCATAATGACGCTGATTGCATTCTAATCGGTTCGACATGGACAACCCTTACCTGCTTGTATAATAGCAATATCGGTAACTCCATTCCCCTAAGACTCTTTATGGAGGAAACCATGCTAAATTTACAGCTACAACGCAGGATTGCGATGAGAACAGCGGCATTTGCGTGGGACAAGCTCAAAGGCCTTGTAAAGCTCGTTTTCCATAGGCGGTTGTTTATTTTGGGACCCCTGGCCTATCTTTTAGGAAGGGCCCCATTTGTCCCCGGGATTTATCCCTTCGGAATGGCGTTTTTCGTCGTTGTGGTACGTCGTCTGCCGGCTTTGGCTAGTGTGCTTATCTTGGCATTGGCCGGATGTGGTATGGGTGTAAATATCCCACCACCTGAAACCTATTATTGGGTGGTGAGTGGATTTGTGCTTTGGTTAATTGCCAATTCACCAAAGGGCTACCACGGCGCCATTGGTTTTAATACCTTGTTTGTTGCGCTTGCGGGGGTTGTTGTCCCGCCTTTTATCGCCCTCGCCCCCTGGTATATCCCGGAATTTATCCTTTGGCTGCCTACAATGGTCGCCATCTGGGCTTTAAGCAACTTGTACCTGCCTTTACTGGAATTCCAAAAAAGACCCCACACCACCCTTTTGACAAAAAGCCAAATCGCGGCATTATCAATGCTGGCTTTAGGGGTGCTGCTGGGCCTTTCCCATGTTTATGTCCACGACATTCATGTGCAGGAAAGTATAGGTATAGTTTTATTGATGGCAGCGGCATACATAGGAGGTTTTTCTGCAGGTATCACCGGTGGTCTAGTGGCGGGTTTCTTTTTTGCTCTGGTAAATGGGGACTTATCCATGATGGCGATTTACGGTATATTGGGATTGTTTATCGGGTTTGGTACCTGGCACAAAAAGCTCGGTATTGCTTTTGGCTTGGTTGTAGCTAATTTGTCTTTAGCCTTTTTCATTCAAAATCGTGTGGAGTTGTTTGCCCTTTGGACACTGTCGGGCTCGGCCCTGATTGTGTTTACATTGCTGCCAGCCAAGTCCCTCAGAAGAATTGCCCGGGTCATTCCCCGAACCGCAGAACAGAAAAGGCACCAAGATGTAACAAATAAAAGGCTTAAGGAAATGCTTAATCAAAGGCTGGACGATTTTGCCAAGGTGTTTGAGGAACTATCATCTACGTTTACTCAAATTCCATCAACACCGGTGGCATCCGATGATGCGTATGATCACTTTTTGATGTCCCTCACCCAAAAGGTGTGTGCCGGCTGTCCGGGTTTTAGGTCTTGTTGGGAGGAGAGGTTCCATCAAACATATTGGGACATGGTAGAGCTGTTGGCCATTGCCGAGAAAAACTCCCGTGTGCAATCGGCGGATCTGCCCGAAGAGATTGCCAAGTACTGTATGCAGCCCTACCAATTGACGACCAGCATCAACGTAGTGATGGAAATGCTCCGGGTTGAAGCGGCATGGCAGCGGAGGCTGCAGGAAAGCCAAGAAATTGTTACCAACCAACTGGGAGGGTTGAGCCATATAATGCGTTCCTTTGCTTCACAAATTGAGATGGATGTGGAGTTTGATGAGGAATGGGAACTAAAATTGAAAGCGGCATTAAACAAGCAGGGGATAAAACCTGATTCACTGCGGGTAATACGCACCGCCATGGGCAAACCTGAAATTCATATACGTATGAAACACTGTGGCGGTGTCCATGCATGCCGGGACAATGTAGCTGCCACTGTGTCTAAAACTTTAGGGCAGGGGTATTCAGTTTGGACAAAAGAATGCCAAGATTCAGGGCCTAAGGCTCGCTGTCAGTTTGTGCTTTTACCTGAACGGTCATTTAACGTGGAGATAGCAGCCCTAAAAGTAGCTAAGGATGGAAGCTTTATTTCCGGAGATACGCATTCTGAAGTGTGGTTGAAAGACGGCAAACTGGCAGTAGTAATCAGTGATGGTATGGGACATGGTGCCAGAGCGGCTATGGAAAGTACGGCCACCATCGCCATGCTTAAGCAGCTGATGCAGGCGGGATTTGATCGGGAGTTTGCAGTGCGGACGGTCAATTCTGTTTTGCTGCTGCGCTCAACCGACGAGATTTTTGCAACAGTGGATTTAGTTGTAGCTGATCTTTATACCGGTGAATTGGAATTTATCAAGGTGGGTGCTCCTCCAAGCTTTCTGATTAGGCGTACAGGAATTGATGTTATACGCTCCAACACCTTGCCCATAGGTATACTCAATCACGTGGAAATGGAGCCGCAGATTCGCATTTGGCGCCACGGCGATATCCTGCTTATGGTAACAGACGGTATTTTAAACGGTTATGGCACATTGAACGAGGATTGGCTGAGTCGCATTGTGCGTAGAGCCCCAAAGCGTGACTTAAGAACAATAGTTGATTTGGTCATGGAAGAAGCCCAATCAGCTAATAATGGTCAAATAAAAGACGATATGACAGTCGTGGGCATACTTATGCATAGGCGCACAAGCGGTGCAGATGTGCTTGACACTGATTCCCAGGAGCTTCCCGTCTACGATCGCAAGCTGGCTTAACTTTTAAGCAGGATTTATCAAAGCAACAGCCAATGACCACATTAGGCCCAACAGCATGGATGCGGCAACCCAGGGAAGGTTATATATGGTATGGGGTGTTATAACATGGAAGTAGACATTCTCCCCGGTGTACTTAAAACACTAGAACGCTACAGCATGCTGAAGCCGGGAGAAGGTGTGGTTATCGGTGTCTCGGGTGGATTGGACTCGATGGCGCTTTTGCACGTGTTGTGGAGGCTGAAAACCGCCTGGAATTTGGAACTAAGTATCGCGCACCTAAACCACGGTATTCGCGGGGACGCAGCCAAAGCTGATGCGCAATTTGTCGAAGAGTACGGCGCCCAGTTAAACATCCCCGTGTACAGCCAAGCAGTTGACATACCTGCAAGAGCCAAGTCCCTTGGCTTGACAGAAGAAGAAGCCGGACGAGAGGCCCGCTACGGACTTTATGAACGGATAGCGAACCAAACGGGAGCCGCCCGCATCGCAGTAGGGCACCATGGTGATGATCAGGTAGAGACTGTATTGATGAACCTGATCCGTGGTGCGGGTCTACGGGGATTGGCGGGTACACCCCCTGTCAGAGGCAAAATCATCCGGCCTCTTTTATATCTGCGGAAGTGGCAATTGGAGGCTTACTGCCGGTGGCAGAAGCTGCCTTGGCGCGAGGATGCCACCAATCTCAGCATAGCATATAGACGCAACTACATACGCTGGGAACTTGTTCCAAGGCTGGCCCAGCTCAACCCCGGTGTATTGGATAATATAATGCATACAGCCCAAACGCTGGATGAAGATTGGCAGCTGATTAAAGAACTAGCCGATCAATACTACGAAAAGGCTTTACTCAAAAAATCTCCGGAAGTAGTCTTCCTCTCTTGGCAAACCCTGAAAGAACTGCCACAAGCTTTGCGTAAGCGAGTGATCATTTTAGCATATAATGAGGTCACGGGCTTGTATCGGGGTCTTTCGGCCATTAATCTTCAACAGATTGAGTCCCTATTTAACCCAGACACCAAAATCCGGACTATAACCCTACCCGGTGTAATTGATTTGTATTTAGAAAATGATGTTTTGATTCTTACTCAAAGGGTAAAGATCAAACAAAGCACTAGTTTACTCAAACGCGGGCTAAGCTTGGACTCGAATATAATTCTTGAAGAAGCGAATATGATGATCCGCTTGGAGATTTTAGATAAAACCACCCATTGGTGGGAGGCAAGTGATGACCTTAGGCCTAAAGATACCTGGCGAGAACAGGGTTTTTGGTGGGCGGACATGGATTTGGATAATCTGTCGCTGCCGCTTTACGTAAGGAGTCGTTTGCCCGGGGACCGGTTCCAACCTTTAGGCATGAGCGGAACAAAGAAACTGCAAGATCTGTTTGTAGATGAAAAAATTCCCAGAAGGTTTAGAGAACTGGTACCCTGTATTGTCGACAGTGAAGGGGTTTTAGCTGTTGTGGGTTTTCATCAGGCCGAACGCACCCGAGTGACGGAACAAACTGCCAGGGTATTGAGGGTTACTGCTCAAAAACTGGAGTGAAATTGCCTGCCGGGACCTGGGCACAGCCATTGACAGACCTTTACATGGTTGTCCCGGGCATAGTGCTGTGATATAATTATCTTCTGTGGAGGAATGAAGTCATTCAACATTGCAGACTGTTTACACCACTAGGCAACTACGGGGAAATCCGACATGGTAGACCCCATTTATTTATGTCACTATGAGGGGAGGATGGAATTTGAACAGATTTTTGCGAGGTATCAGCCTTTACCTTTTGATCGCTATTATTGCTATTTCTATTGTCAGCAGTTTATATCCCGGTATGGAGGCTAAAGTAGAACTAGGTTATGGTGATTTCATTAACCGGGTCGAAAGCGAATCTGTTGAATCTGCGGAAATGATCGGCGAACAAAAGATTGAAGGTGTTTTAAAAGATGGCAGCCGATTTACGACCATCGTGCCCATGGGCAAGATGCCGGATTTGGCTGACCTGATGATGGAGCACAGCGTGAGACTCAAAGCAGAGCCAACGCCTCCTGCACCTTGGTGGTTATCGCTTTTGCCTAATATTATCACATTGGTGATTTTTGTAGGCATCTGGATGTTTATCCTCAACCAGATGCAGGGTGGCAACAATCGTGCCATGTCATTTGGCAAAAGTAGGGCAAAGATGCACTCCGAAGATAAAATTAGAGTCCGCTTCAGCGATGTTGCGGCACTAGAGGAAGCTAAACAGGAACTGATTGAAGTTGTGGAGTTTCTAAAACAACCGAAGAAGTTCCAAGAAGTGGGTGCTCAAGTACCCAAAGGGGTACTTTTGATGGGTCCGCCCGGCAATGGGAAAACTCTTTTAGCCAGGGCTGTGGCCGGTGAGGCCGGAGTACCATTTTTTAGTATAAGTGGTTCTGATTTTGTAGAAATGTTTGTCGGGGTAGGAGCTTCCAGGGTCCGAGATTTGTTTGGAACCGCGAAGAAAAATGCCCCTTGCATAGTATTTGTTGACGAGTTGGATGCTGTAGGTCGCCATCGCGGTGCAGGTCTCGGCGGTGGGCACGATGAGCGGGAACAGACACTCAACCAGCTCCTTGTGGAGATGGATGGTTTTGAGCCCAATTCCGGTATTATCGTTATGGCAGCGACCAACAGACCGGACGTACTGGATCCGGCTCTTTTGCGACCGGGACGTTTTGATCGCAAAATTGTTGTAGATCGGCCCGATGTTGTCGGTAGGGAAGAAATCCTCAAGGTACACAGCCGAGGAAAGCCTCTGGATGATAGTGTGGACTTGCAGATACTTGCCCGCCGCACGCCTGGATTCAGCGGTGCCGACTTGGAAAACCTGATGAATGAAGCTGCTATATTGACCGCCAGGGCCAATCGCCGCACCGTGCTTATGGAAGACTGCGAAGAAGCCATTGATCGTTTGATCATGGGACCGGAACGAAAAGGCCGGGTTTTGACCGAAAGGGACAAGAAAGTATTTGCCTACCATGAGGCAGGTCACGCGGTAGTGGCAAATTACCTGGAACATGCCGATCCGGTGCACAAGGTAAGCATTATTGGAAGAGGAGTGGCCGGTGGCTACACCATGACTTTGCCGACTGAGGATCGCTACGTGACGACCAAATCTGAATTGATAGACGAATTGGTTCACCTATTGGGTGGTAGAGCTGCTGAGGAACAACAGTTCAACGAGATCAGTACCGGAGCCCAAAATGATTTGGAAAGAGCGACAAAGCGGGCTCGTCAGATGGTAACTGAGTGGGGCATGAGTGAAAAACTGGGCCCTCTCACCTTTGGACGCCAGCATGAAGAACAGATCTTCTTGGGTAGGGACATCTCCAGGGAGCGCAACTACAGTGAGGAAGTTGCTGCACTTATCGATCGGGAGGTTCGAAGCTTTGTAGAAGATGCTTACGAACGTGCCGCTGATATCCTCAAGACCCATGCAGATAAATTGGAACAAGTCGTGCAGGGGCTGCTTGAACACGAGACCCTGGATCGGGAAGATTTCCGCAGAATTATGGGAGATGAATATCGCCCTTACGCTGTTGATGATGATCGGTATGCAGAAGTTGAGGGCGGCAAGGCAGCGGTGGAAGAGCGCAAAGAAGTAGCTGCTGTACAGCAAGGGCAAAGTGCCAACACCCGGGGTGAAGGCACCTTTGATAGAAAACAGCCCAAGCCTGCAGTTAATTTGGAATAACAAGCTGCAGCCACTGCCAACAACCTAAAATTAATAGTATGTTAAAGAGCCCGCACAGTTGGATACAGCGGGCTCTTGCTGTATATCAAGGGAAATCTGGAAGGAGATTTACCGGCCGTGTATAAGTAATAGGGACGTTGACGAATATTAGCTGTTTTTCTGGATAATGCCAGATGACCGGGAGAAACTAGAACATGCTCCGTTGATTGGGGATTGGGAGGTCCTGATAATGGGTAGGTTGTTGTTTAAAAACATGGCTTTTTACGGGTACCACGGTGTGTTTGCTGCGGAGAAAGAAGTGGGACAGCGAATTGAAGTTGACTTAGAACTTCATGGGGATTTTGAAGCAGCTGCCCGTGCCGACGATGTCGAGCTTGGTGTCAATTATGTTGATGTCTACACCATTGTCAAGGATTTTGTCGAAGAGCGGGAATTTAACCTGCTGGAAGGATTGGGTGTGGCTGTTGCCGATCAAATACTGGATGCGTATGATTTAGAGAAGGTAGTCGTTAGAGTCCGAAATTCCTACGCACCGCTTGGTGGTTTGATGGACTATATCGAAGCTGAAGTTGTAAGAAACAGATAAAAAGAGGTGCTGAGCGGCCGCTGCGGGGCCCCCAACACCTCTTTTCGTTATAAATATTCAACACCGCAATGGGCAATATCCTGTCGCGTTTGCCGCTGGGACTAAAATTCCTCCGGGCGGCTGCCGATCTCTACCGGTATGAGCATAGAACCACCCTGTCGGGTGACTACAAACATCAGCGTATCACCGGGTTCGGCTTCTTGGATGGCCTGGCTGAAATCATCGGTGTTTTCAATATCTTTGTCACCGACCTTGCGAACAATATCGTAGGTGGTAAGGCCGGCCTTCTCTGCGGGGCTTCCCGGTATGATCTCCACCACGACTACACCTTTAGTATCCCGCAATCTGAAATACCTGGCCACTTCAGGGGTAATTTCACTGAAATATACTCCAACCCAAGGCAGGATGGATTCTTCTCTGATGATTTCTCCGTTTTCAATAAGCTGTTCAACAACATCTTTGGCTGTATTGATTGGTATAGCAAATCCAATGCCCTGCGCGGCGGCATTAACAGCAGTGTTGATACCGATTACTTCACCTTCGATATTAATCAATGGTCCACCACTGTTGCCGGGATTAATCGCAGCATCAGTCTGCATCAGATTCTCATAGACTCTGTACTGCTGTTTTTCAGTATCGGGAATCGTAATCTGTCGCCCCTTCGCGCTCAAAACTCCAACTGTTACAGTGTGCTCCAATTCCTTCCCATAGGGGTTACCGATGGCAACTACCCATTCACCGGGACGGCTGCGTTCTGAGTCGCCGAGCTTGGCAACGGGCAAATGGTTGAGTTCTTCCGGTTTGTCGATTTGCAGCACTGCAAGGTCCAACTTATAATCTGCACCCAGCAAGGTGGCGTCAACCTCACCGGAATAATCCTCGGTAGTTATTCTCACCTTGATCTTTTGGTCTTCACCCCGATCTCCTACAACATGCTGGTTAGTCAGCACATATCCCTTCTCATCGATGATGAATCCAGTTCCTACTGAACGCGGTACTGAATCACCGGGGGGCATCGGAAATGGGAAAAACTCTTCAAAAAACTGGCGGAAGAAAGGATCCCTGGCAAAGGGGCTTTCCGGCCGCTTAATTGGGGGCCACTCAACAGAGATGAACACAACAGCCGGTCCCGTGTCCTCGGCAATATCTGCAATCAAATATGGATTCATACCGGGCAAAAGATGAGCATCTTTGGCTACAGGTATCTTGTCCACTGCGTCAACCCCACCATGCTCTTCGACAGCCGCCAAAGGTTCTGCCCAAGTTAGATTGGAAGGGTAAAGGTTGAGAGCCACGGCTCCGCCAACAAAGAAAGCCAAAAGACCTACTAAAATCAATGGTATTAAACGTCGTTTTCGAGTCATAAACCCACACTCCCATCTAGAAATATTATTGGAAACCATCGATCCTTTAAGGTTAATTATAACCCAATAGATATTCTCTGTAAACGCCCATCGTCAACCACTGCGAAGAAAATGGTTGACAATGCCATAAGCCACAATATATGCTGAAGCAAACAAAACATGTGAATTGGGGTGGCTATGTGCAGGCAGAAATTGTAGCCAGGTTGATTAGGGCTCACGAACAAAGTCAAAAATATGTGTCCGGCAGTGAACTGGCACGGGAACTCGATGTAACACGCTCGGCAGTGTGGAAGCACATAGAGGCAATACGTCAAGATGGTGTCAAAATTGCAGCCGTTTCCCGGCTGGGATACCGATTATCTGAACCTGACGATGTGCTGCATGCGGGGGCGGTAGATCCTAGCACAGCACTCATTGGCACTACCTATCACTACCTGAAGGAAATTGACTCGACAAACTTAGAAGGCCGCAGGCGTGCCAAGGAAGGGTGCCCCAACGGACTTGTGATCCTAGCCGATAAACAAATCCAAGGCCGCGCGCGCATGGGCAGACAATGGTTCTCGCCCGCCGGGACGGGCATATATTTTTCCACAGTACTGTTCCCGGAAAATTTGCCAACTGCCAGGGCGGCGTTGTTGGTGCCTCTGACAGCGGTAGCTGTACATAGTGCTTTAGCGGATATGGGCGTTCAGGCTGATTTGAAATGGCCCAATGACTTACTCTACGATGGACGCAAACTAGGAGGTATTCTCCTCGAGATAAGCGGTGAGGCTGATCAGGTTCGTTCAGCTGTTTTGGGTGTGGGAATTAATGTAAATTTGATGGGCCAGGATCTACCGGAAGAACTGAGGGATGTTGTCATCTCACTCATGGAGATCAAAAATCAGCGGATGGGGCGGCGCCAACTATTGCACAGTATGCTTGCTTCCTTAGATACGTTCTACGCCGATTTTCAAGCAGGCAGCCGAGACTTTATAGAAGAGTATCGCCGGTTGTGCTGGACTTTAGGGCGATCCATTCGCTTTGAACAGGAGGGGAAAATTTACGAAGGAACCGCAGAGACAATCGAAGATGATGGAGGGCTTTCAGTAAGACTCCAGTGCGGTAAAATGATGACTATAAGGTCCGGTGATGTACATTGTTTGTAGATAAAACCCAAACTATGATAAGAATTGCCTTTTTTGCCACCTGTACTGCTGTAGGTGCTTTTATTGCATTGCCTTTGCCATTTACTCCGGTCCCGTTTACGCTCCAACTGTTTTTTACCATATTATCACCTTTAGTTATTGGGCCCAGAAGTGGCGCCCTCAGCCAGGCAGTCTATTTGGCTTTAGGTGCAGTTGGAGTGCCGGTTTTCGCCGGGGGCGTCGGCGGGTTGGGAGTTTTGCTGGGGCCCACCGGAGGTTTTTTAGTGGGATTTGTACCGGGCGCGTATGTGATGGGGAAGCTGAATACTGTTCTCGACGGACGGGCAAGCCCATGGGTACGGGGTCTGCTTGTGGGAATCGGTGGGTTTGGGGTGATTTATGGGATGGGCAGCCTTTGGCTGGCAAAAGTTTTGGATATCAGCCTGAGTAAAGCCCTTGTTCTAGGCTGTGTTCCTTACATAGTACCAGATTCCATCAAATGTTTTTTGGCCATCACAGCCGCGGGTACGCTTAGGCGCCGGGTCTTTCGGATATCTCATATACCCCTAGGGTAGATTAGAGTTAGAAATAGTGATATTTCATTTAACTTAGGGGGTTAAACAGTATGTCGCAGAAAGAAAAAGAGTTGAAACGCTTTGTGGACGAATTTGGATACCACCCACTGGACTTGGAAGATGGGGTACAGCTGCCGAATATGATGGGATGGATCGGTGGTTTGGATTTTAAAATGTACCGAGCTAGGGTGCTTGAGGAAATTGCAGCAGAACTTGGCGCAGATCTGGGCGATCGATCCCATCGAAGTGATGTTTAGTAAACATACTTGGCCAGGCTGCCGATTGCGGCAGGATTTGTTTTTTCGGCCAAGAAACTGTAACCGAGCTGCAATTGTATACAACATTGAAAAGGAAAGCGGGGAGGGGCAGTAAATGAAAAGAAGTTTAATGTTGGTTTTGGTTCTTTTGTTGGCACTCAGCTTAGGTGTGTCGGCCAAAACAGGACCGAAGGCAGTTATGGTGACTGACGTAGGCGGGCTGGGCGATCAATCGTTTAACGATGCGGCTTGGCGGGGACTTGGCAGGGCCGAAAAAGAGCTGGATGCGGAGATCCGTGTTGTTGAATCGAGCATGATGACGGACTATGAGCCCAATCTAGCAAATCTGGCGGAATCCGGTGCCGATTTGATCTGGGCGGTTGGTTTTTTAATGACTGACGCTTTGGAGAACATTGCACCACTTTATCCCGACACCAAATTTGGCTTGATAGACGCTGTCGTTGATGCACCCAACGTTTTGTCGGTGACTTTTAAGGACAACGAAGCCTCATACTTAGCCGGTGTGTTTGCTGCTTTATGGAGCGAAACAGGGGTCATTGGCTTTATAGGTGGTATGGATGCTCCGGTGATTGAACGTTTTGAAGTAGGATTCAGAGCCGGTGTGATGGATACCAATCCCGATGCAGAGATCCTGATTGGTTATGCCGGCAATTTTGATGATCCGGGGAAAGGCAAAGAGTTGGCACTTACCCAATATAACCGCGGTGCAGATATCATCTATCATGCGGCCGGGGCCACCGGACTGGGGCTGATCGAAGCGGCCAAGGAGACTGGTAAATACGCCATTGGTGTGGACTCTGATCAGACTGTGTTAGCACCCCAGCATGTAGTTGCCAGCATGCTGAAAAGGGTAGATAATGCCGTGTTTTTCGGTGTCGAAGCTCTAGTAAAAGATGAATTTATATCCGACCATTTGGAACTCGGTCTATCCGAGGGCGGTGTTGGACTTGCTTACTCCCAAGGCGTTGAAATTCCGGACTCCATTAAGAAGGCTGTAGGTGATGCCAACGAAGCAATAGCTGCCGGTGGTATTGTTGTACCATCAACAAGGGCGGAACTGTAAAAGATTGATTGGTTTTCCTGATGCAAATTTAGGCCCGGTGCTCCAAATGGGGCGTCGGGCCTAACAGTGTCAATCTTTTACCGCGGGCGAACCAGGAAGGAGGGGATGGGTGGCTGTGTTGAACAAACAACCAGCTGTTGAGCTGAAAGGCATCACTAAGACTTTTCCCGGGGTTGTGGCAAACGACGGCATTAACATTAAGTTTCACGCCGGTGAAGTGCATGCTTTGTTAGGTGAAAACGGGGCAGGAAAAACCACCCTAATGAATATACTTTACGGTCTTTATCCGCCCGACTCCGGGGAAATTTTGATCGAGGGCATTCCCCACACCATTGCAAGTCCCTTAGACGCATTAAAGTTGGGTATAGGCATGGTGCACCAGCACTTCATGCTTGTACACCCTTTTACTGTGGCCGAAAACATAGTGCTTGGTGAAGAACCCAGCCAAAAGCGTTGGTTTTTGGATATGAAAAGGGCCGTACGGGATGTGGAGAAACTTTCTGCTCAGTATGGGTTTCAGGTTGATCCCAATGCAAAAGTCCAAGATATATCTGTGGGCATGCAGCAGCGGGTGGAGATTCTCAAAGCACTTTACCGCGGTGCCGAGGTACTTATTTTAGACGAACCTACAGCAGTGTTAACACCACAAGAAGTTGAAGAGCTGAGACAGATCACCGATAATTTGGCAAAAACCGGCAAGACCATAATCTTTATTACCCATAAACTTCAAGAAGTCATGGCTATGAGTCAGCGCATCACTGTCATACAAAAAGGGCGAGTCATAGATACTGTACGTACTGATTCTACCGGACCCGTTGAATTAGCCCGAATGATGGTGGGCCGAGATGTGGTTTTTAAACTGGCTAAAAAGGAACAAGCCCCGGGGTCAACTGTCCTTCGCTTGGAGAATGTGCACGCTGAAGATGAGCGCGGACTTGACGCTTTAAAAGGGATAGATCTGGAAATAAGACGGGGGGAGATCGTTGGTATTGCCGGAATTGACGGCAATGGCCAAAGGGAACTGGCTGAGGTTTTAATCGGGGCCCGCCGGGTGAATATGGGGAGGATTTTGTTTAATGGGCAGGATGTGACTGCACAAGGTCTGAGAACACGACGGGAACTCGGTATAAGCAGCATTCCTGAAGATCGGAGGCAGCGGGGCCTTATACTCGACTTCAGCTTAGCCGAAAATGCTGTTTTGGGTAAACATCATCAGACGCCTTTTAGAAAAGGTATTCGTCAAAATATAGAGGCTGTACGGGAATACGGGTGCAGCCTATTGGCTCGATATGACGTTAGGTCAGCCGGAATATCGACTACAGCCGGCTCACTTTCCGGGGGCAATCAACAAAAATTGGTGGTGGGACGGGAACTTGACTCTGACCCTGATATATTGGTTGCGGCCCAGCCAACTCGAGGGTTGGATATTGGGGCGATTGAATTTGTTCACCAGAAGCTCTTGGAGCAAAGAATGCAGGGAAAAGGCGTACTTTTGATTTCTTTGGAGCTTGAGGAGTTGTTGAACCTAAGTGATCGGCTTTTGGTAATTTACGAAGGGCGGCTTGTGGCAGAAGTCCTGCCGCAAGATACCAGCGAAGGGGAACTAGGTTTGCTTATGACAGGGGGTAAAAAAGCAGCGGAGGTGAATAGGGTATGACAATCAACGAAACATCCGCCAAAACCGGCCACCAGTTAGAGCGGCTTTGGATTTCTCTAGCCGCAGTGGGGCTTGCTCTAGCAGTGGGGGCAGTAGTCATTATTTGGGCGGGCCGCAGTCCTTTACTCGCGTACTACGCCCTATGGGACGCAACTTTTGGCAGTTGGCGGGGATTTGGGGAAGCTTTAGTCAGCATTACTCCTTTAATTTTTACCGGCCTTTCCGTAGCCTTTGCTTTTAGGACAGGGCTGTTTAACATCGGAGCGGAGGGCCAATTGATTATGGGGCAAATGGGAGCAGCAGTTGCAGGCTACGCATTTGCGGGGTTACCTGCGGCTGTTCATGTACCACTGGCATTGCTGTCAGGTGCACTGCTTGGGGCGCTTTGGGGTGGGATCCCGGGAGTTTTAAAGGCCAGACTTGGTGCCCATGAAGTGATCAACACCATTATGATGAACTATATTGCTTTGTATTTTACGCATTATCTGGTAATCGGCCCTTTAAAGGGGCACAGCTATCTGCCGGTGACAAAACAAGTGTTGGATTCCGCTAAGCTGTGGAGATTTATACCTCCCACCCGGGCCAACATCGGTGTTTTCGCCGCACTGTTCATGGCGTTAGTCGTGTATTTTATCCTTTGGCGAACCACACTGGGATACGAATGCCGAGCCGTGGGATTGAATCCCGATGCGGCCGAGTATGCTGGGATCAACGTGTCACATAAACTCGTAGTTTCCATGATGATCAGCGGTGGACTTGCCGGCATGGGAGGTGCTGTGCAGGTTCTGGGAGTCCAGCATCGATTTTACGATATGTTTGGTTTTACCGGTTATGGGTTCGATGGTATCGCTGTAGCCCTTCTGGGCAACAACCATCCCCTAGGTGTAATTGCCGGTGCATCTTTATTTGGTATTTTGGCTCGTGGTTCGCAAAATATGCAAAGTATGGCCCAAGTCCCTAGACAGATTATCGGTATAGTGCAGGCGGCTGTAGTTATTTTCGTTACAGGAGAGTACGCGGTGCGCAGATTCTTGGAGCGACGGCGTATAAGTGTTTCAGCCAATGACTTCGTAAGTACAACTTCAGGGAGGGACAGCCGGTGAATATTGCAGAACTGTTTAGCGGACCCTTGCTCAGCGCGACATTGCGGATGGCCACCCCGTTGATCTTTGCTGCTTTAGGCGGCGTTTTCTCTGAAAGGGCCGGTATTGTCAACATCGCTTTAGAAGGGATCATGTTGGTAGGTGCATTCGCCGGCACAATGGTATCTTATTACACGCAAAACCCTTGGCTGGGCGTAGCTGCTGCTATGCTGGCCGGAGGGGCAGTTTCTCTTATTTTGGCTGTCAATTCCATAGCACTAAAAGCCAATCAAGTCGTCAGTGGAGTTGCCATTAATATTTTCGCGCTGGGCTTCACGGGTTTCATGCTGCAAAGAATATTTGGCCATGCCGGACAATCTCCTTCTGTAGTGAAGCTGAGTGATTGGTCTTTACCGGTGATCAAGAGTCTACCTGTTTTGGGACCGATTTTAGGAAAACACACACCTCCTGTGTACTTAGCCCTTATTTTGGCGTTTATTTCACACATAGTATTGTATAAAACGGCCTTGGGATTGAGGATTCGAGCTGTAGGTGAGCATCCGCGGGCTGCGGACACTATGGGTGTAGATGTGTTTAGGATCCAATATCTTTGTGTATTTGTCAGCGGTCTTTTGGGTGGATTGGGAGGTGCCACCCTATCTTTAGGGCTGTTGAGCTCTTTTGTGGAAAACATGACTGCGGGACGGGGGTTTATCGCATTGGCGGCCATGATCTTTGGCAAATGGACGCCCTTAGGGGCATTGGCTGCCTGCCTTTTCTTTGGCTATGCCGAGGCCCTGCAAATGCTTGCTCAAACCCTGGGGCTGACCATTGTGCCCCGGGAGTTTATCATGATGCTGCCGTATATTCTGACTATGGCGGTTTTAGCGGGGGTGATTGGTCAGGCTGTGCCGCCGGCCGCAGAAGGCAAACCATATGAGCGGTGATCGGCCGCAAAGGGGGACTCTACATGGATGCAGGGATAGTGTCGCGCCTTTTAGCTCATGGTATTGAACTTGCGGTTCTACCAGGTATGGCGCTTTTGTGCGGCTGGGCTGCTGCCGTGTTTTTTGCGTGAAAATAGATGCAAAACACGGTGCTTTCAGTGGGTAAAACGTGCACTTGTTTCAGACGGCCGTAGGCGGGAAATATCCTTGACTGACGGCAAACTCCTGTGGTATACTCAATGTTGCTTAAATGCATATGGTTTATGCGGGCGTGGCGGAATTGGCAGACGCGCTAGACTTAGGATCTAGTGGGGTTTTCCTGTGAGAGTTCGAGTCTCTCCGCCCGCACCATTACTTATTATGGCACATTCACAGGGGAAGAAGCATTGCAATATGATTTTACTCCAACTGCAGCCTGTTAGGACCACTCGGGAGCCGTGGCCGAACAAACAGGCTCTTTGTGTTTTGTTAAGCAAAAGTGGAGTCAACAACTTAGATACCCAGTCAGAGAGGATAGGTTTTTCATGAAAACAACGTTGGAGAAACTGGAAGGCAACCAGATTGCCCTTGAAGTCGAAGTAGATGAGAAGCGCGTTGAAGAGGCCATTGAGCGGGTATTTCGCAAAGTGGCACAGCAGATTCGAGTTCCCGGTTTTAGAGCCGGCAGGGCTCCCCGGCGTGTTGTAGAGAACCGGGTCGGGAAAGACTATTTGCGCTGGGAAGCACTGGATGCACTAATCCCAGAGGTTTATGCTGAAGCTATTCGGGAAAATAATCTAAGGCCCATAGATGCACCACCGGTGGATATATTGGAAAATGAAGAAGGTAAACCTGTGCGTTTTCGGGCAGTTGTTGAAGTTGAGCCTGAGGTCACTTTGGGCGACTACAAAGGTCTCAAAGCAACGAAACAGATTGCCGTTATTAGCAATGCCCATGTCAATGAGGCTCTGGAAAATATGCGGGAACAGGGAGCCCAGTTAGTAACAGTGGAACGAGATGAGGTCCGAACCGGTGATTTTGCAGTAATGGATTTCACCGGGTATGTAGATGACCAACCTTTCCCCGGCGGAGCCGCCCAAGGTCATACCCTTGAAATCGGCAGCGGGCAATTTATCCCCGGATTCGAAGAACAGCTGGTCGGGGCAAACACCGGTGAAACTGCCCAAGTACATGTAACTTTCCCTGAAGACTATGGTGCTCCGGATTTAGCCGGTAAAGAAGCCCGCTTTGATGTAGTGATCCATGAAATCAAGGAAAAGAAGCTTCCGGCTTTGAATGACGATTTTGCTAAAGATATGGGAGAATTTGAGACACTTTTAGAGCTGCGTGCAGACATCCGTAAAAATCTGGAAGAGGAAGTCGAACGCCGGGCAACACAATCATTGGAAGCCGATGTACTCCAGGCGTTGGTTGATCGTTCCGAGGTGGACATTCCTCAGAAAATGGTGGATTTTCAGATAGACTATCAAATCAGGCAGGCCCAAGAAGAACTGGAAATGCGCGGCCTTGACAAAGAACGGTATCTGGAATTTTTCGGATTTGCCACCGAAGAGGAACTGCGGGAAGAGCTTCAAGAAGACGCTAAAAACGAAGTGAAAACATCGCTGGTTATGGATGCTTTCATTAAAGAATTGGAGATAACTGTAAGTGATGAGGAATTGGATGAACGCATCACTGAGATGGCTGGTGAAGGTGCCAGAGCTGATGCAGTCAAAGGGTTCTGGGAAACCCAAAAGGAACGACTGAGTAGTATATTAGCAAGAGAAAAGGCTTTGGAAATTTTGGTCGAAAACGGCGATATCGACGAGATCCAGGTGGAGGAACCGGAAGAAACTGAGGCTGACCAAGGGCAGGAAGACTCCGGCCAAGTGGATGCAGACTAAGGGGAGGTATAAGCCCCCTTACGACGAAGGTTGTCGATAGAGTCCTTTCCACGCCACCACCCTTGGGCAAAAGCATGTGTAAAAAGCCAATCATAGGGGAATATATAGCGGAAGAGCGGTGGTTGAGTTGTGCGCGGGGAATCCATCGCATAGAAAAGGGAAGGTGAGCAGTATGAGTATTCTCATTCCAATGGTTGTGGAGCAAACCAATCGAGGGGAACGGGCATATGACATATATTCCCGTTTGCTTAAAGACAGGATTATTTTTGTGGGTGGTCCCATAGATGACCATATGGCAAATTTAATCATCGCACAGCTGTTGTTTTTGGAATCTGAAGATCCAGAAAAAGACATTTCACTGTATATCAACAGCCCCGGTGGAGTGGTGTATTCAGGATTGGCTATCTATGATACAATACAATATATTAAGCCTGATGTTTCAACTATTTGCATGGGTATGGCTGCCAGTATGGCGGCTTTGCTGTTGACAGCGGGCTCTAAAGGCAAAAGATTTGCGTTACCATATTCGCGCATTATGATACACCAGCCTTGGGGAGGTACCCGAGGGCAGGCAACTGATATCGAGATTGAGGCAAGGGAGATCTTGCGGCTGAAGCGCATCGGCAACGAGATTCTCGCCAGGCATACAGGACAACCCTTAGAACGGGTTGAAACCGACACTGATCGGAACTACTATATGTCGGCTGAAGAAGCTAAAGAATACGGCCTCATCGATGGAGTGCTGACAGAGCCTAAGGACCTTCAATCGGAATAATGAGGTGATGAGATGTTCAAGTTTGGCGATGAAAAGGGTCAATTGAAGTGTTCCTTTTGTGGGAAGGTCCAGGAACAGGTAAAGAAACTCATCGCTGGCCCAGGTGTCTATATTTGCGATGAGTGTATAGAACTGTGTAATGAGATCATTGAAGAAGAGCTCACTGTGGAGCAGGACACGGAATTTGGCACTATCCCCAAGCCCAAGGAGATTAAAACCATTCTTGATCAATATGTAATCGGCCAGGAATTGGCGAAACGCTCATTGGCAGTTGCAGTTTACAACCACTACAAGCGGATCAATGCCAATGCACGGGTGGACGATGTCGAGCTGCAAAAAAGCAACATCCTGCTCTTAGGTCCCACAGGATGCGGCAAGACGCTGCTTGCGCAAACTCTTGCCCGAATACTGCATGTGCCCTTTGCCATCGCCGATGCCACATCGCTGACAGAGGCCGGCTATGTCGGGGAAGATGTAGAAAATATTCTG
>JAAYQZ010000092.1 GCA_012519025.1 Bacillota bacterium | reverse complement strand
CCGCGGCGATAAACTTGTGCCTTGCCTCCCCATAAAATACGTTATAGTCACCCCTGCAATATTCGTCATTGTCGTTAAGCTCGCCCTCCAACTGGGGCAAAATGCTAAGAAACATGTCTTTGTCTTGGTGATCATCGATATACTCGATTTTTTCAATGCCTAATTCCCGCGCTATTCTGATGCCTATAGAGCTGCGTTCATTGGGGGATTTCACCAATTGATCAAGATAATAAACCGTCTCAGCGGTGATTGAAATTTGGTTGGTATCCCCCTGCTTAAGATATGACCAATGAAGAGCAGCCGTCAGATCATCATATGAGGCAAGCAAATAGGGTATGGACGCTGCTTTCAATCCTTGTCCTTGATCACATTCCATCTGAGCGAGCATTCGGCGGGCTTTATCCTTTGCGTCTTCGCTGGAGATGGAAAGTGTCGCTGCCACTTGTTGACCCACTGCCACCCTATCATGGGCTAGATTTTCTACCACAGGCATAAACGCCTTTGTTTGGACCATGTGATCCAACACATCCGGTGGAATGCTTTCCACCGCTATGATCTTGGGAGCGAAACCCTTCAAAACGGACAGAAGATTGTCAAGTAAATGTGGCTTAAATCGGGAACCTAGTTCCTTTAGATGCGGTGTCCCCAACACCAATATTCGTGTTTTGGTTGGAATGGGAAAACAGGCATCAAGCGCTGTTCGCATGCCGCGATCCCCTTTTCTTTTGGAATAATCCACATATTCGTTCTAGGGATATATAGTCCTTGAGGCAAAGCGCAAGTTTTACCTTTGCAGTCAGACAGATTGGACTCAGATGCACCGGCCTATTGCATAATATTGGGGAACATTTTCATTGAGAATGGCAAAATATGGCCTTATGAACAAACTCGGCAAGTCCCGGTTCCTGTTTATCCAACTCTTCTTTGTGGTCCACCCCTATTAGCAGGTTCAGCAGCCGACCGGTCAACTTCCTTTTTGGGATCCCCACAAAAGCTATACTGCGGTATTCATATCGGTGAGGGGCTACAGCGCACTCCTTTGCATTGTTTACGAGGCAGCCCCTCAAATGGCCCAAAATGGGAGGTTCTATAATTCCTTTGTATTGAAATGGGCTATTGTATCTTAAACCAACCCATCTCTTTTTGAACTTCATTGGCTGCTTGGGAAACCTCAACAGCAGATGCTGCCATCTGTTCTGTTGCAGCCGATTGCTCTTCTGTTGTAGCACCCATTTCCTCAGCTCCGGCAGCTAGTTCTTGTGTGGCTGAAGCAACTTCACCGATTTCTTCCACAAGCTGCTCGATAATGGATGCGATCTCGGCAAACATGCTGCCGGTTGTATTGACTACGTTCATGCCTTCTTCTACTTTTTCGGCACCTAGTTCTGTGCGTTTGACTGAGTTTTGAGCGGAATCTCTTATTTGATGGATAAGCTGGGTGATCTCGCCCGCGGCATCGGCGGACTGCTCAGCAAGCTTTCTCACCTCTTCGGCAACAACGGCAAACCCCCGCCCTTGCTCGCCGGCCCTTGCCGCTTCAATAGCGGCATTTAATGCTAGAAGATTGGTTTGATCGGCTATACCTGTAATTAAAGTGACGATCTGGCCGATCTCTTCCGATTGCCTTCCTAAATCGCGAATATCAGCTGCTAAAGCGTTGACAAGTTCATTAATCTCAGCCATGGTGTTGACAGTGTGCTCGATTTCCACACTGCCTTTTTGAGATAATTCATTGGTAGTCTGGGCAGAACCGGCCATATGCTGCGCGTTGGCACTTAGACCATCAACAGATGATGCAAATTGATTTGCTGTACTGGCAAACTCCTCAACGGAAGCACTTGTTTCTTGTGCGGCCGCCGACATCTGATCAGAAGAATCATTCACCACATTGACGGATTCACTAACTGTTTGGACCATATCTCTAAGGCTTGCACGCATCCCGTTGAGAGCAGTAGTCAAGACCCCGATTTCATCTTTACTTTTGTAATCGACATCATCCAAGGTTAAGTCGCCGCCGGCAATGGCTTGCGAAAAAGCGAGCAACCTAGAAACAGGTCTGGTAATTCCTCGGGTTATTGCTACACCGGCAATAACTGCAATTACGTATACTGCGGCAAGCGTGAGAAACATAATGTTTCGCGCTTCTTTCTCATCTTGTGTGACATCCTCCCGGAAGTATTCTGTAGTGCTGATGGCGAAATCTTCGACGGTTTGAATATACCTTTCGATCAGCTGTATCTGGGAAGCACCTGCATCTGCTGCCCTTGTGTGATAACCTGCCAACTGCAAATTAATGGTTTCGTCTCTTATTGGCCTCCAATCAACAATGGCTTGATACGCATCAT
>JAAYQZ010000091.1 GCA_012519025.1 Bacillota bacterium | reverse complement strand
GGGATCACCCCCGCGTGTGCGGGCAAGACAAAAAGAACCCGGTTTCCCGGGTCGATGTTAAAGGATCACCCCCGCGTGTGCGGGCAAGACACTTAGTCGATCCCCTGTTCATCGGCGTTTGTGTTTCAGCTGATCCACAAATCCATTCATCTTGTAAAAAGATACAGAAACACCTAAGCCCAATTTGCACCATCCCCTACTCCGGCGACTCATAGGCTCATTCTCCACAGCCTTATTATTGATCCACCGCATACCTCAGCGAGTTTCGCAAAAAATCAACGGAGTACTTTGTTTACCTTTAACACATTTAGACGTAGGCGAAGGGTTTCCCTTCGTCAAGTCATATTTCCATTTACCATAGCCCAAGCCACTAAACTCCCTTGAACGTTTCCCGCCAAGATAGTAACAAAATTAACAATCGCTTTTGGACTGCACCCATTTAATTGGAGTACGTTCTTGGGCTATTGTTTAGGGCTGCTGTATGGCTATTTCCTATATGCAAACTAAATTTTCCATGCTTGCCTGCTTCAGTACGCGTGGTGGAATTTGGGCTCCAGGGCTTTAGCGATGGGAACACCATTGACATGCCCTTCCATCAACCTAGGCTGTTTATAGAGTAAAGCGGGCAATTTGCCCGCTTTACAGTCTTGACCCTATAGTTTTCCGGCTTGCTGTACTTACTTCGGTACATAAGGTGTTTCTTGCCGCTGGGCAAAGACCCATTCCCGCACCGCATCGGTGCTGAATACTGCCATCCATGACCAGTGGCCAAAGGGCAGCACTGTTCCTGCGATATACTCAGTATACATTATGTTTGCATCCGCATTTTCCGCATCGGCCAGTTGTTTTAAGGCCTGCTCATCAGCTTTTGGTCCCCGAAGGAAACCGTTCCAAGCCTCATCATCAACATTTCTTACTACGATACCACCCAACAGCTCTAGCTGTTCAATGGCAGTCCTCATACCGGCGGGGTTGTCATCTGCGGCAATAAATGCCCATATGGGCTTGTCAGCCAAAACGGCTATTTGCTTATCTGAAAATCTGTGGCCCCCGCAAACTGGCACCAAAGCCGCATAAAGAGATGGATTCTCTACGGCCATCGCCCAAGTACCTGCGGAACCGGCTGAAAGCCCTGTTCCATATATTCTGCTGGTATCTATATTGTATTCCTCGATCAGCATGTGGATAACATCCAAAAGATTCCCTGTATTGCTAGACCATCCGCCACTATCCGGTGGGCACTGAGGTGCAAGCACTACACAAGGGTTAGCAGCCTGGGCTCTTTCTGTAGTCCACTCAAGGGCACTGCGGTTCGCCAAGAGTTGGGCTATATTATTGGTTCCGCCCTCTCCTCCGCCATGTAAAAACACGACTAAAGGCAGTGGCTCATCTATGTCTTCCGGTACAAATAAACGATAGCCAAGCTCAGTCCCGTCTTCTGGGTTGGTATAGATATGAGCCTTATACAACCCATCTACTCCCAGGTTCCGCTCTTTAGTGTTTAGAAAAGAACCCGCTTGCAAAACATTGCCTGCCACTGTTGTGATATCGGCTGTTTGTGCCACATTCAGATAAAGAGCCAGGCGGTGATTTGAACCATTAGCATAAAGCAAGGTGCTTCCCAACGGGCTGCCGGGAACTGGATCAATGGCAAGTTCCAACACTACATGATTCCCAGCTGCCTTCACATCACCTTTATCACCGGTGTTATTAACGTAGGCCCTTGTTATTTGGCGACCCGAGACAGAAAACATCCCTGTAGTTACAGCCTCCGCCGCAATTGATTCAGAGTACTCAAGAGCTACTGCAGTGACCTTTTGGCCCTCTTCCAAAGTCTCTGCAATGGCTGTAACACCCATCAAGTTTGCCTGCTTGGCAGCAAGGCCCACCGATGCTGTGAGAGATACAATAAGGACCGTCACTAACAGCATTACTGAAAATAATCGTTTAACCAATCTGGCACCCTCCTTATTTTTTTAACCCTCTTACCAAAAGAACACCTATAGACTTAGTGTCACCTTTTTGGCCAGTGCTTTGTGCTGCCACCTCCTTCCGTGCCTAACTAAATATTGTACACAACTAATCTGAATCCTTCCTGCGATACGGCTTATTCGCACATTTTGCCCAAATGGGATAATTCGCCGTGCTGAAAGACAATATCTTCGCAGGACAAGATAAACGGCACTTGGCCGTGTAGGCGTAGATAGGTTGTAAATTGGGGAGGGCACAAATCAGCCTATAGGCCGAGGCTGACCTTGCGTGATTGGAAAAAGCTGAAACCAGGTTCAAACACTAAGAACGGGGAGCCGGGCTTTGTGTGCCATTTTGGTGACCGCTTATTAAGCGAGGAGAATCGGAGCGGTATCATCAGCCGGATACCACTCCTTAACGGGGCTCATGGGAAAGGTGAAGAATCTGAAGAGAGATTGAGCTTGGCATAGGGGCTAATCCAGGACAAAATATTCATCTAGCCATTTAGCCACCCCATCGTTATCATTTGTATCACAAACACAATCTGCTATACTTTGAATTTCATCGATGGCATTACCCATTGCCACTCCTAACCCAAAGCCTTGAAGCATCTCCTTATCGTTTATATCATCACCAAAGGTGATCACATCGGCTATGGCTATATTAAACTCCTGGGCGATTTTAGTGATAGCGCGGAGTTTCGTTGCCTCTTTATGCATAATCATGGCTAGGGCATCCCTAGCCAAGTTTACATACAATTTCTCGGGCAGGAGGGATGTAACCACCTCAATTTGGTAGGGGCTTTCAATAAGGGCGTAAAGCTTATCGGCGGGGCCTGTCACACCTAAGCAATCAGTTATTATAAAATCCTTTATGTAGGGCCATTTTTGATCAACTTTAAAGTTGGCATAATGGGTCCCGTGTATTTCCGCGGCAACTTTTAGCCCCATCCTAGACAGTTCCCGCAAATAGGGAGTATATACGTCCGGGGGTATGGTTCTTTCGTACACCACTCGACCATTAATATGAGCCTTGGCTCCATTTACCCGTACGTGTCCATCAAACAATTCATCTGGGACCAGTAATTTTGCGCTATCCCCCCTTGCCGTTCCATACACGATTTTCATCCCCTGCTGCCGGAGCCCTTTCAATACTCGGGCAGTATATTCTGATATGGTTTTATCACATCTAAGAAGAGTATCATCTAGATCTGTCACGATCATCTTGGCCATTCGACCCCACCTCCATAGGCTAACCGACAGTAAGTTTGCAGGGGCTAGTACAATTCAAGTCTATATTTAAATAACCTTCTATCTTTGGGCGGTTTAACGAGCTGTAGTCAGCAGGCGCCCGTGGCCAATCGGGGAGGAAAAAGCCAAAACCCCCAGGTTCCGGAACTATACATAAACCCCATTTAGACATTGTCACAATAGACTTTCTAGGTCCACCACTTCAATGTCAAGCATTTGTCTGAGGTAGCAATCAAGAAACGGTTTGTGCGCCGCTCCCACAACAACTAGGGCGTTGGCCCCGGGGCTCATGGCGGTGACACGTCGTATGTGTGAAGCCATGTTCAGATTTCTGACTTCCCACAGGGCGACTCTGGCTCTATCCAATCCTGAGTTGAGGTTGGTCCTGAACCACAGACCCCATTGTTCTTCAATGTCGCGGGAGGAATATGCATCAGAATTGATATAACGGTAGTGCGATAACAATTCCCCTGCTTCGGCCGCGGCGATAAACTTGTGCCTTGCCTCCCCATAAAATACGTTATAGTCACCCCTGCAATATTCGTCATTGTCGTTAAGCTCGCCCTCCAACTGGGGCAAAATGCTAAGAAACATGTCTTTGTCTTG
>JAAYQZ010000090.1 GCA_012519025.1 Bacillota bacterium | reverse complement strand
GTCCTAACCATTCCGTATCCGCGGCTACAACCCACCAAAACTTAAAAGAATCAACACTTCCACAGCCATCCGGAGGAGGAAGGCAATGTCTTCTAAAACGTTTTTGCAAAGAGCCACAGTTGCCATCGTTGCTGTTTTGTGTTTTGCCATTTATGATCGAGTGGGCTTAGAACTATTGCATTGGATTGGTCTTAGTTTTTATGCAGTCTGCTTCATTATGTACGCAAAAGCCCTTTTCACTTCCCTCATCAAGACCAAAAAAATTACCGCAGATTTATTAGTTATCACCGTCATGGTAGTCTCACTATTAGCCGGGCAGCCCCTGAGCGGTGCCCTTGTAGCCTGGTTTATAAGTACAGGGCTTGCGATCTCATTTGCCGTCATAGAAAGAACCCGACGAAAAATCGAATCTTTGACTAAAGAAAGGCAAAAAACTGCCCGGGTGTTTCGGGATGATACCATTTTGGAGCTGCCTGTAGAGCAAATCCGCGCAGGTGATGTAGTAATCGTGCCGCAAGGCGGCATGATCACAGTAGATGGTGAAATCATAGAAGGAGCCTCCGCGATTGATGAATCTGTTATCACCGGTGAACCCTTCCCGATTTTTAAAGAAGTCGGCGATCTTGTCACCTCAGGGGCAATCAGCCTAACATCTCAACTGAATGTCAAAGCAAATAAACCCGGTGACAAAGGCTACCTCCACATTATGGCCAGGGAAATTGAGGAACACCTGAAAGTAAAACCAAAGATCCACCAAACAGCCGATAAAATCGTCCAATTTTTCATCCCCGGTGTTGTACTATTTGCCATCGGTGTGTTCATTTACACATGGAACACAACCAGTGATATCACCATAGGGCTGATTCGAATGGCGGCTGTAACCGCGGTAGCATGCCCTTGTGCTTGGGCACTGTCTGTACCCACAGCCTTCGCCGCTGCCATCGGAGGGTTGAGCGGACAAGGGATCTTGGCAAACGGCGGCATTCCCCTAGAATTAGTAGGTGCAGCCTCTTCAGTGATACTGGACAAAACCGGGACCATCACCCTAGCTGAGCCTCAAGTAGTTGGCATCGATTCCTTCAACATGCCTGAAAATGATCTGCTCCAAATCGCAGCATCGGTTGAATCCGGTTTTGATCACCCCATCGCGAGTGCCATTATCGCCCATGCAGCTGCTGAGGGAATAGCCCCCCTAGAAGTGACAGATTCCCAATACCTTCCCGGACTCGGCATCAAGGCGTTTATTGAAGATGAGGAAGTTATCCTGGGTTCAGCCGAAACCATGAAAACCCTGGATTTGGATGTGTCATCTGAGGCTAAATTCCAAGGACGGCCTACTTGGATCAAGATCGGTGACACAATAGAAGGTGCTATCGTTATCCAAGATGAATTGAGGGATTATGTCACCAACCTCGGTGAATCCCTACGGGACTTAGGCATACAGAAAGTGGTATTAGCAACCGGTGATAATGAAAAAACCGAAGCCCAGCGTGTCGCAGAAGTAATCAAAGCCGATGAATACAGATGGGGTTTAAAACCCGATGACAAAGTGGCGCTGGTGAAAGAATTTAACCAGGATGGATTCACTGTAATGGTCGGTGATGGTGTAAATGACGCGACAGCACTTGCAGCAGCAGATGTGGGAATCTCCATAGGGCATACCAAAGCCGATTTAGCTATTAAATCTTCCGATATCATCATATTACGGGATGATGCCACAAGTATTTTAGGTATTGTGCAAATGGGCAAGAAGCTGACCCGGATCATCAAGCAAAACTATGCCTGGGCCATCGCCTTCAACTTGGCGGGAATTCTACTTGCCACTAAAGGAATCCTATCACCATGGGCAGCGGCCTTATTTCACCACCTCAGCTCTGTATTGGTTGTCGTAAACTCAGCCCGTCTTGGCAGGGCCGCGAAACCGGCATTTTGAACTGATGTCCGCCATAGCCCGGGCCTCTAAAAGACCAAAGTAAAGAGTAGAGGGAACATACAGCGCCCTAAAATCACTCTAGGGCGCTGCCTTGATGTGTTCACATATTAGATTGGGGAAAAGCCCGCTCGGCAGTGAAGGTTGGGCAGCAAGGTCGATAAAAAAAGGCGCAGCAACTAAAATAGCCTGCAGGGGGAAAAATGATGAATGAATCCTATAATGATATTAGAAAAGAGAGGATATCCAGAGCCCTTGAACTGAGCCCGTACCTTGAAGGGGGATTGTACGATTTTGATGACGGACTAAAAGTCCTTTGCCAAAAATCACAACGCAGCAGTCTGATTATTGACGGACTCAGCTTCCATAACAGTAATCCTCTAACGCAAGTAAGCATCAACAACGATCAACCAAAACATTTTTATGGAAGAATAATGTGGTTTTGCAGCAGTGGGGACATCAAGATATTTTCGGATGCCGAAACACTTATCATATGCTGCAGTAAAAGTAATTACTTAAGGAAAATAAATAACTATGATTACTTCTCCCGATTTTTCCAGATACCTAAATTGATCCATCGTGACGAGGCAAACAACATATTAATCGAGGAGTTTATAGATTTCAAAGGTAAGAATAATCAGGATGATGATGTCATACTAAGGACAATTTACGAGGACTACACGAGTTACTTTGTCAATATAAACAATCCTTCAACGGTTAACTATAAAACCATGAACAATCTGTTAATGGTCAGCTCGAGGATTTCCCATTTAGAACAATTCAAGTATATCATTGATTTAATTGATCCTAGTTTATTTGGGCTGGAATTTCCTTTTATTAAGCTCCACGGTGACTTATGGACAGCTAATCTTCTCTTGGAGAAAGACAACACGAATAATCGAGGGTTGTGGTACATAGATTGGGATGAGTCAGGTGAGTACATATTCTTTTTTGACTTTTTTAAATTCATATGGAATGAGCTGGACGTGAATTGTAATTATACGTATCTGGAAAAGTATCTAAAGGGCTGCTTTGACTGCAATTTCGAAAACCTCTTTAAAATTTTTCAGCTGGAGTTTTTGCCTGAACACAGAAAATCTTATCTTTGCATGTTCTTTCTTAATTTTATCCTGGATGAAACTGGGATGATGGCCTACAAAGCCAAGCACCAAGAAATAGTTGACTTTCGCACTAAAGTAGTTCCGTTAATTCAGGATTTTTAACCCCAGCATTCCACTTTCAAGCCGCGCGTCTGACGGAGCCACTGTGTGATCCGAGGATGAATAGGGAACAGGTTTAGTGATCAAGCTGGGGAGTAATCTGAGCCCCGGCGAAGAGAAGCCCCGGTTGCCAACCTATGGGGGAGTGCCTCTTACCCGCAAATGTCGATTCATTCAGGTAATAAAAGAATTGACACTCACATTGTCTTGCGCTACAATTCACTTAAGTAGTCATTTTGCATCTTTGAGCGAATTGGGCAAACTATCTGTTCCGCACAAACGCATACACTAACATTTCACAGCCGACTTAATCCCCAATTGCCGTATGATGCCGTAAGGTGGTGGTTAAGAACTATCTCGGTGGCCG
>JAAYQZ010000089.1 GCA_012519025.1 Bacillota bacterium | reverse complement strand
GATGAGATCAGGCACCTGATTGAGGGACTCTCAAAACGAAGCGAAACTGTAAAAGAGGTATTCACATTGAACAGCAGCAAAATGGAGACAGTGTTTGAGCGGGTTGATGAAACCACTTCCACTATAGATACCATCGCTTCGCAGATTGAGGATGTGGTCAAAGATGCCCGATCGATTAATGAATCAGTTCACACTTTTGTCGAAGACAGCACAGCAGTAGCGTCCCTTTCCGGAGGACAAGTGGATGCCATCCAAAGTATAAGCGGGCTCGCCGGTGAATTGGCCGAATTCGCGGTAGAGCTCCGTGATCTGATTAGAAATACTTGATCAGTTGAGCGACACCTAATGTGATAAGTGTCGCTTCAACAAGACCTCATCATCTGTGTAGATATCCTCCCCGGTTAGAGCGGTTGACTTTGCCATTTTTTCAATATCTTCCACACCAACTTCTCTGCCCAATTTGTCGGATAGAAATATCCCTTCTTGAATCAACATTGTATTAAGCGCTATCTCTGCTGAAGGCAGCAAAGCCGTCCTCCCCTGCAGTGCCCTGACCCAATGATGCTGTGAACTATCGTAGGCATCATCTATACCATCAACTGTTTTCCACCTATATTTTACTTGGGCCGGGTTTATATATGTACTTGCTTCCATATCATCGATTACGTGGAAATACTCCAAAGTATCCGCTGTTTCATCTATGCGAATGCCGCCCTCATTTCCAAATACGGTGGAACCCTCGAATTTGTCGGAATGGACAGCCCAAGATTCAATAATATCCATGGTAACGCTGTTTTCGAAGCGAACGAAACCAAGGGCCAATTCTTCTACATTGTAGCCGCTTTGCCTTTTCCTTTCTTCGTGCATAGGGAGCTCCTGGTATACCTTACCACCAACCCGGTTTACCGCCGGATTGCCGAGCAAAAAAAGCATGCGACTTATATGATATACTGCCATATCATATAAAGCACCGCCACCGGAGATAAACTTATTTACAAAGGCAGGATTACCATACCCATCAACATATGGTCTGCCTCGCCGGCGATGTCCTTTGGAACGCGCATGGTAAAGACGGCCCAGTCTGCCGCTGTCGATAAGCTTTTTTGCTACTTGGGTATGGGAGGTATACAGCTGAGCCAGCTGAATGTGCAGATACTTCCCCACTCGGTCTGCTGTTTCTTTCATGACTTTCGCATCAGGGTAGGAACCTGCCATAGGTTTTTCGCAATAAACATGCTTGCCTGCCTCTAAGGCTGCCACAGTCAAAGGCATATGCTTGTTGTTGTGGACACACACATCAACTGCTGTAATGTCCTCCTGCTCCAGCATTTTCCTGGGATCGTCATATACATATGGGATCCCAAAATCTTGAGCCGCTTTTTCTGCTTTCGCCTTAACAACATCTGCTATTGCCGCGATTTCCACACCATCTATGCCGTGATATCGTCCAAGATGCTGGTTTGCTATCTGACCGGCACCGATTATCCCGATCTTAACATTTGTTTTTGACACTCTAATCACTCCCTCTTTGGTTAGATGTGCACTGTAAATATACATAGATCCGCCCACCGATGAGCACTTCTGGTAAACCTCGGAAAACAACCATCCAGCCATTTCACACTATAGTTTATATTTCCATCAATTTGCAATTTACCCTTCTGTTCACCTGTTGGAACCAATTATTTTCTTACCGTTTTAGACCTGTAAACCCCACAACTTATGAAATTTATGTGATACCCCCTTGACAAATTTGCCACAAGGAATATCCTAAGAATAGGGGCTTTTGTTAAAAGATTCGCAGATCTGGCATTTCCGGCGAGCCCTGTACTTCAAAAGCAAGGACATAGTCTGTGTTGAGTTTTTCTGTACTTATGAGACATATGTGTAGGGAAAAATGCCGGGCAGCATCTTTGTAATTCAATCATGAATCACTTTTCATCATCCAAGTATTTTAGAATGGGAGGACAAATCTCAGTGACCAAACTATCAGTTGCTATTGTAGGTTGCGGCAGGATCAGTGCAATGTATAAGGGAGTATTTCAAGAGTTAAAAGATGAGGTTGAAGTGAAATGGGCGGTGGACATCAAGAAGGACAGAGCTGAAGCCTTTGCCGAAGGGTTTGCCAACTGCAAAGTATCTACAGATTACCGAGATTGCCTTGAAGCCGGGGACATTGATGTAATCCACATCGCTACTTCCCACGACATGCATCCGGTTATCGCTATTGATGCCATGAAACGCGGCATCCATGTATTGACGGAAAAACCCATGGCCATCACTCTTGATGAAGCCGATGACATGATCAAGACAGCCGAAGAAACTAACGTCAAGTTGGGTGTGATATTCCAAACCCGTTATGTTAAAGGGTGCATGGATATCAAAAAACTCGTTGATGAGGGCAAACTTGGCAAGATTATTGCGGCGCGCTCTTATTTGTCGTGGAGCAGACCGGACAGCTATTATGCTCAATCTGATTGGAAAGGGACTTGGGACAAAGAAGGCGGCGGAGTATTAATCGATCAAGCCATTCACAGTATCGACCGAACAGTATGGCTTATCGGTGATGAAATCGAATGGATTGAAGGCACTATGGGAAACAGAGGCCATGCCGCTGTTAACGTGGAAGATGTGGCAGAAGCAGCCATCAAGTTCAAAAATGGATGCCTTTATCATTTATTTGCCTGCAATTATTACAGTTATGATGCTCCCATCCAGATCGAGATTGTGGGTGAAAAAGGCAAAGCCGGGCTTACGCAGGACTTAGCCTGGGTACATCTTGACGGCGAAGAACGCTATGAGATCAAAGACGGGTATGATGGGTTGTCTGTAGGCCCCAGTTATTGGGGGTCAAGCCATGTTACACAAGTGAGAGATTTCTATAAATCGGTCCGTGAGGATCTGCCGGTCACAATTGATGGTGTGGAAGGAAGGTATGCCTTGGAAGTAATCAAAGGGATATACATTTCTTCTAACACAAGACAAAGAGTTCATGTGCCGTTTAAAGATCAGCGCATTACAGAAATCAAATAAGCGGCCCGGGCCTCTACCCCCCCACTTTTAGTAGAGGTTGCCTTGACAAAGCCGGACTTTTAAAAAAGATCAAGGGTGACATTCCCAATTAGATGGGGCGTCACCCTAATCTTCACTGGATTGTTACTGAATATCCCAGCTGAACATCTTTGCTGTGCTGCCGCCCCTTGATTTTCTCTTTGTAAACACCTCGAGGAGTCAATGAGTTTTTCACTGCTATACTGGCAGCAGTTCCAACGGCTTGCCCCAAAAGTGCACAGGTAGCCATAACCCTGGTGGAGCTTAATGCCGCATGGGTAGTGCTGATGCTCCTGCCGGCAAACATTCTAATTGGGGGAAGAAGCAGCCGGCTGTAGCCCGTCCACACCCTGTTTTTTTAATACTGCCTGGATATGCCCCACATCAAGCCTTCGGGGTAAACCATTATGTTTGACTGCAAGAGCTGCTGCTACTCCCGCGGCCTGGCCAATGTTTGCACAGATAGGCATCACGCGAAAGTTGGAATGTGCCATATGTGTACCGGAAATATTCCTGCCAGCGAGGAGAAGGCCCTCAACTTTTTGGGGAAGCAGACAGCCATATGGAATTGTATAGCTGTTGTCTTGGGGGAACTCTTTTTGCATACCGGTTTCGTCCAAGCCCGGCCCCGTCAAACTATGCACATCGAAATTAAAATGGGCTTTAGTCACTACCCAGTCATCAAATTTCCGCGCGCTGAGAATATCTTCTTCAGTTAGCATATACTCACCGTGGAAATGCCTAGTTTCTCGTACCCCCACGTTCGCCGCACTGGCAATGACATAGCACTCTTCAAACCCAGGCACATATTTACGCAAAAAACTAACTATATGGGGGATCTGGCTTCGGCAGACATATTCCGCCTTTGTGAGATCCTCGGCGCTGGTGCCGTCAATATCAACGCTGTTTGTCATATTGCAAGTAATTACACCTGGTAGTGTAGTCCGATAAAGCAGCACATGACCGGCAGGGTGAGGGATATGCTCTTTTGCTAAGGTCTGTAAGTCGCCTCCCGGCACGTCGAAAGTTGTTTCAAATGAACCCGGCAGCAGTGCCCTCTCAGTATCAACTCCTGCCACTTTAAACATGATAGTCACTGGCTGCATCTTGCCATCATCTTCTCTGCCTTTGTAGTAGGGGACCCCGGCCTTTGCAGCTATGTCGCCATCACCGGAACCATCTATCACAACCTCAGCCATGAATGCCTCACGGCCGGATTTACTTTCGGTGATTACCCCAACAGTTTTGTTGCCTTCCATGATTACATCGACCACCATGGTATACAAACGCAGTTCAACATTTTCTTCGTTGAGCATTTTCAACATCTCAAACTTCAGGATCTCGGGGTTAATAATCTGGCGATGTTTAGGATCCTCATGAGAGCGATCGAGGATCTCCTCATAAAATCCTCCTTGAGTTGAACCAGTCCAGTGGCTCATAAGCCCGGTTGTGGCCATTCCCCCGACTTGCCCGGCTAATTCAATCAACATAGTCTTTGCGCCGGAACGAGACGCGTTAACAGCCGCTGAAAAACCCGCAGGACCTCCCCCCACAACCAAAACGTCCACTTCCGCAGCAATAGGAGTTTTTTTGGCTGGCTCTTGATAAAATTTCACGGATATAATACCTCCCCATAGATCGACGGCACCGAGCCTAATACTTAACCTGGACTGGCTTCCCTGTCCTGGCTGACTCAAGGATGGCCAAAACCACCAATGACGTGTTGGCGGCATCATACATTGATACGAGGAATTCTTCACCTGTGACAAGGCAGTCTACAAAGTGGCGGATGCTCTCGTAAGCGAATCCTTTAGCTTTTCCATGTATAAAGTGGTTGACCAAAACATCAGGTCGATCGCTTTTGGTTTCAGTAAATCGTTCGATCATCTGGTTGTTGCTAAGATCGAGGTTGATCATGCCTTTAGTACCCGTGATATTAAACTTAATGTCGTTAACACATGGGTGAGTGTTTGGTGTGATCCAGCTGTTTTCCATTGAGGCTATACCACCGCTTCTAAACTGGAGAATCGTTTGGTACATATCGACGGTATCTACCCCCAGGTCTTTCAATACACCGGAAGTAGAAACAGCATAAACAGTGTCGACTTCGTCGTTAAAAAACCAGCGCAAAGTGTCAACTGTGTGGCTCCCTAAAAACCACAGGATGGATGATTGGGCTGCCCAAGGCAGCATATCCGTTGCCACCCATTTGATATCATTAAGTCGCATATACGCACTGACGGGATCACCCAGTTCCCCATCATCCAGGGCTTTTTTAGCCACAGCAAAAGGGGGGCTCCAGCGATTGTGCAGATCCACCATGACTCTGATGTTGCTGCGTTCAGCAGCCTCAATAATCGCCTCCACATCTTTGTGGGTAGTGGCCAAAGGTTTCTCGATCAGAAGATGCTTGCCTGCATTAGCACAATCTATAGAAATCTGTCCGTGGGCAAAATCCGGTGTAACGACTGCCACCACATCAATGTCCACCGTTTTAAGCATTTCATTGTGACAAGAAAATGCATGGGGAACCTCAAACTTTGCGGCAAATTTCCGGGCTCTATCGAGATCCACGTCGCATACAGCCGCAATTTCCACATCGGGGTGTTCTTCATAAAGAAATGCGTGGGTTTCTCCCCAGACTCCGGCACCAACAATGGCAAATTTGAGCTTTGGCACAGATTCTCTCTCCCTTAAATCTGAATTTCACCGCTTGGCAAGTGTATTAGCTTTTTGAAGGGCCAGAACCAGATCCGACTTCCAAGCTTCGGTTTCATAAAGCTCCATAGTAAACAGCCCTTGGTAGTTGACCCTTTTCAAAGCACAAACAAAGTCTTCCCAGTTCATATCTCCCCGCCCCGGTAAAGCATGCAGATGCTCGCCCGGTATATTGTCGCTGGCATGAATTGCTACCAGCCAACTGCCGGCTTCCAAAACCGCCTGTTCTATATCCTCACCATTTAAAATTGCATGGGTTGTGTCTATACAAGCACCTAAAACAGGATCATCTTGTTTTTGGACCCAATGTGCTATTTCAAAAGCAAAGCAGCCAAACCTTTCATCGATTGAACCGATCATATTTTCTATTGCCAACCGCGCGCCGGCTTTGCGAGCATGGGGAATCAGCTGTGTGACACTATCTTCGAAGGCAGCTTGCCGAGTATGATAGTCGTCTTCATCTTGGACCACACTATAGCTGTTGGGGTGTAAAATGAACATAGGCACTTCGTATTTCGGCGCACACTTTATTATGCCTTTTAGCTCTTCAAGAACCCCTTTACGCTTGCCGCTATCGGGATCTGTAATATCCTTTCCCACAAACGGCAAGTGAATAGTACCGATTTGCAGTCCCAGCTCTGCGAGCAATGGGCGATGATCCTTAGTCATCAATTCAGGGATGTGTCCGGGGAAAATTTCCACCAGACGAAACCCCGCACAGGAGATGGCCCTTAATACTTCCTCTAGTGGTTTGTTGCGACCGATTACTGTTGATATACTGATGGGCCAGACTGTCATAAATAACTGTCTCCCTTCCATATTTAAAGCAAGGTTATCTCTTTACCTGTTTTCGCCGACTCATAGATGGCTAAAATCAGCTCCACCGCTTTGCGGGCTTCTTCGCCCGGTATCAAAGGCTCCCGATCTGCTTTCACGGCATCGATCATATCCTGAACCAAAACATCATGGGTAATTGGCCCCAAAGCACTGGGATCACTGGCAACTTTAGCACCTTCGCCTTTGATGACCTCTTGTTCTCTTTCTACACCATCTAGTGTTTTCCAGGTATTGATGCGGCTTTCTTCCAAGATAATGGTCCCTCTTTCGCCATGGAGCTCTATCCTGGTATCCATACCGGGATAGACCGATGTTGTGCCTTCGATGGTGCCAAACGCCCCGCTGGCAAACTCCAAACTTACAACAGCAGTATCTTCAACGGGTATATCTCGAAGTAAAGTACCCGTGCGCGCAAAAACTTTGCGCACATCCCCCATAAACCAAAGCAGGAGATCTATACCATGTACCCCTTGATTCATAAGCGCTCCGCCGCCATCTAATTCCCAGGTTCCCCGCCAGTCGCCGCTGTCGTAATATGCCTGATCACGGTAGTATTTTAAGCAGGCGGTACCCAACACCATTTTGCCTAAAGCACCGGCATCCAAAGCCTTTTTGATCTCAACTGAGGTGGGAAATGTCCTGCGCTGGAAGACTCCTCCCAGTTTAACTCCGGCCTTTCGGCATGCCTGAATGGCACTGTCAACTTTCTTGAGGGTAATTTCCAAAGGTTTCTCACTGAGCACATGTACACCCCGCTCCGCCGCGGCTGTAATATGCTCACCATGCATTCCGCTGGGCGTGCAGACACTCAATATGTCTAAATCTGCGTGTTCCAGCATCTCATCGAGATCGGTGTAAACCGCCGGATTTCCGAAATCCGCGGCCAAATGCTCTGCTCTCTCACGCACTATATCGCAGACAGCCACTAACTCGGCATCTTTCGTCTTGGCCAAAGACTTTCCATGGGCCGGTGCAATCACACCGCAACCAACTATACCCCATTTTAGTTTTTTCTTTTCCATGGTATACTCCTTTCTTTTCACCCAGGTCCCAAACAGCGACCTCTTTCAAGCCTGTAACCCTGTCGTTTAATCAGCGAATTCACCTGCCGCGGTCGCCACTTTATGCAGCACTTCAATGGGAACCAGCAGCTGTTCATAACTTAGGGGCATATGGCCGGTTTTGACCATATCCACAAATACTTGGAGCCCATTCACGTAACAAGATGCAAGATCGATGGGTACCGATTCCCATGCTTTCATGCCATAGATCACCAAATGGAAAGCATAGGCGGCGCGGTCCAAAAGATGCAGGCTGACTAAAACTCCGGATTCAAATTCTATCACTGCCACACAGTCCGGGCCTACCTTGCGCGCAGTCACGGATTTTACGTCATAACCAAAAACTGCGAGCATAACTTCGATGGCATGGGTTCCGTAAAAAAACGGGCCCCCATATTGACTGGTGAAATCACAGGGACCCGTTGAAACACCGGAAACTAATTCACCGAAACTTGTGAGCCGATTTTGCAGATCTTTCACCACATCTGTGTAGCGCAAGGTGGAATACGATGTGAGAAGGGTTCCGCGGGTTTTCGCCGCTTCAACCATCTGTCTGCAGTCACTTAAAGAAATAGCAAACGGTTTGTCTACAAAAGTTGGTATACCGGCTTTTATAAAAGGAAGTGCCAAAGCGGCGTGGCGATCTCCATGACGGGTTGTAACCATTACAGCATCTATTTCACCCAACATTTCCGATGGGTGGTCTACTACATAGGGCACGTCCCCTTGTTTTGCAACATCCTCTGCTTGGCTGCGGTCATCCCCATACAGCATTGTGACTGCAATACCGGAAACTCGGCGGCCGGCCCCATCAGTGCCATTGGCGAGTTCGGAAAATTTTAGTGCGTGGGTGCTTTCCGATCCTATTATTCCAATTCGGATCATATAATCAGCTCCTTTTCAAGCAAACTTGTTAACAGTCACTACCTTAGGCACATCTTAGTTACCATCACAGCTTAATTGTTGGAGCTGCCGGCAAGATCATTTCCCGGGAAATCCCTTTATGCGAACTGAAAAGTACCGGCAGATAATCCTCTGCATCCGCCGCTACGGTGTTGGGTTTAAATCTCCCAATGATCCGCCCTGCTTTAAAAGCTCTGTTTGTATGGCGGCAGCATCGGCATTTCTGGGCAAAACACCGGATAAAGCACACTGACCTGCCGCTATTCCCGCCGCTTGGCCAATGCCAAAGACTATAGGCATCACCCTGATTGCGGAGTGTGCAGCATGGGTCGTAGAAATGCAGCGGCTGCCGATGAGCAGATTATCTACACCCAAGGGTACCAAAGCGCGGTAAGGAACATCATACCACTCACCAGGTTTAAGGTGTTTAAGTACGGTACCTTCCCCATCGGGGTTGTGAATATCCACCGGATAGCTTCCACACACAATCACATCAGAAAATTTACGGGCGTTGAGGAGATCTGTGTCAGTTAAAATGTATTCACCCATCACTCGGCGCGATTCTCGTACACCCAATTGAGGTGCTGTTTGCTGCAAGTAGGCATTTTCAAAACCCGGCATGTTCCCTATAAGCCATTGGGATATTTGCCAAGCCTGTCGGCGGCCTTCTACTTCCGCTTTTGTGTATGAGACCGGGTCTGTTGCATCGTGTCGTATAACTCTCGTTTGATTAAAATGCACTACATCCGGTTGAGTCGTGAAAAATATCAGGATATCTTCTCTGGGACATTGAATTTCACCGCGGGTTTTGGCCGCAACATAGCGTTCTGTCATTTCCTCCACTGGCGGCATAGAAGCAATCTCTACATTGGCCATACGGAAATTCAATGTCATGGGCTGTGCCAAACCATCTGCTTGGCGTCCCTTTTCAGTCGGGGCTCCGGAGAAATAGGCTAGATCGCCGTCACCTGTCGAATCGATGAAAATCTTAGCTGTAAAGTGCTTGATTCCATCCTTAGTCGCGACCTGAATCTCGGTTATCATGTTGTCTTCAACTGCACAACTGGCTAAGAAGGTATGGTACAAAAGATCTACTCCATTTTCCAGACACAGCTGTTCACAAACAATCTTAACTGCCTCGGCATCAAAAGCCCACGGGGTTTTGGGGTGCCCATACGCTCCCATATCTAGAAGCCCTTCGATTATTTCCTGCAAAACACCGTGAATTATCTGGCGATCGCCCGCGAAGTATGTCATAAAGGGATTGACCAGCATGGCTGTTGCACCGCCACCTAAGAATCCATAACGCTCCACCAAAAGCACGTCGGCTCCTGTGCGGGCCGCGCCCACAGCAGCACCGACGCCCCCTGGTCCGCCGCCGCAAACTATCACATCATAGTCGGTTTTCATAAAACCTTCCTCCCTTTACATATAACTCCAGTAGGTGGTCCTCAACACAAGTTAGACAGGAAATCACGTTTTTATGGTGTTCTTGCCAACTTTTGTTGAATAGAGATGTATCTGATATTCGTTTTCTTTGCCCTGCAGCGATATCCTTTGTCAGTTCAGGCGACAAAACCCATATTTGACATTCACCTCCAGCTGTGATATTTTATTGACACAACTAAACTCTTCTTGCAGGTGCTTTATTCGCTGCACCGGCATGAACATACAGTGACACATACCGGATCGCTTAATCCGTCCAATCGGCGGAACGGGGGACCCAGTTTTTTTGGGGTGAATCCTGCCTGCGGCAGGTAGGGCTATCCTTGGCCCGAACCCGTCAGCTAACTTCGTAGGCGTGAAAGGAAGTATGTGGTAGCTTAACGGCCTGGTCAAAGGGCTAGTTCTTTGACCGCAAAAACCACATTCCTTTCAGTGTGGTTTTTTTGTTTGGCTTAAACTTCATATTCTGAAAGGAGATCGATTATGAAAAGACGTTGGATAATTGTGTTGGCTGGTTTGTTTTTGTTCACCTGGTTTATCGCGGCACATGCAAAAACCCTGATTATCGGTGTAGAAGATGACATGGTGACTCTGGATCCTGCGGACTTCAGCCATCGTCAAACTGAATCAGCGCTTCGCCAGATCTATGAAGGGCTTTCCACTTATACTCCCGAGCGGGAGATTGTGTTCGAACTGGCGGAAAATATTAAGCCTTTAGATCAGACGACTTACGAAGTCAAACTCCGCAAGGATGTAAGATTTCACGATGGGTCGCCTTTGACTGCACAGGACGTGGCATTCAGCATCAACAGGTTGGTCAAAGAAGGTGCTATGGCCGGCAGAACATCGGAACGGCGGGGACTGCTTGGGCCCACCAAAGAAGCTGCAGCAGTTGATGATTATACCGTTCACATAGCATTGGAGTCTCCGTGGCCGCTGTTTCCAAGATTCATACCCTGGCAAATGATCGTTCCCCATACCGTCGGCGACAGATACATCACGGCACCGGTGGGAACAGGCCCCTTTATTTACGAAGAGTGGGTGCGAGACAGCCATTTTAGTGTAGTGAAAAATCAAAATTACTGGGGTACAGAACCTGCCTTGGATAAGGTTGTATTTCGTGTAATCGGTGAGGCGCCGGCGCGGGTTGCTGCATTAAGAGCCGGTGAGATCGATATCGCGGCAATGGTGCCTATGCACGAGGCAAAGGGATTGGATAATGATCCCAACATAGAACTAGTTGAGGTCATGGGCACAAGAAGTCATTTCCTGGAATTGAATTACAACAAACCGCCCTTTGATGATATTAGAGTGAGGAAGGCTATAAATTACGCTTTAGATATAGAAACTGCCGTTCAGCTGCTGTATGAAGGGCGGGCCACCCGCATTCCAAACGCATTATCACCGCAGGCTTTTGCTTATCACGAAGGGCTGGAACTCTATGAATATGATCCGGAAAAAGCCCAGGCCCTGCTTGTCGAAGCCGGCCACCCTAATGGATTCGAGTTTGAAATAGATGTCGTGGATGCCTATCGAAGTCGGGCAGAAATCTATCAGGCGATGCTTCAGCAAGTGGGAATAAAAGCTAAAATCAGAACTTGGCCAACCCTTGGGGCTGTGCGTGAAACTTGGATGGGTGCAAAACAAAAACCCGTTTCTGAACAAAGGGATGCTTTTTTGAACGATTGGGGCAATGCATCCTTGGATCCCTTTGACATCATCATCCCCAAGTTCCATTCCGATGCCCAAGGGCTTGGTAGAGGTAATTTTGGAGGATTTAATGACCCCAAAGTAGACGCACTTTTGGAAGCATCTTTGATAGCCGCGACCGAAGAAGAACGGGAGGCAATTTTTAAACAGGTGCAGGAAATCATCTATGCCTGTGTACCTATGGTGTTTGAGTTTGTTACCCATGAACTCCACGGCGTGAGGAATCATGTTAAAAACTGGCGGCCGAGCCCTGATGGGCGCTTCCATTTGGGTGATGTTGATATTGTAAAATAAGATTTGGGGGCAGTGCTTGTGGAGACTGTGGTTAGACGTTTGTTGCAGACCATTCCGGTTCTAGTAGGTATCAGCATCATAGTATTTTCTCTCATGCATCTAACCCCCGGAGATCCGCTGGAAATCATGTTTGCCGGGGCCGGCCATATCAGTCAGGCTGATATCCAATTGATGCGTTCAGAGCTTGGGCTAGATCAGCCATTGGTGCGTCAATATGTTAACTTTGTCTGCGGTTTATTTAAAGGTGACTGGGGCATGTCCATCAGGACAAAAGCCCCGGTCAAGAATCTATTGCTGGAAAGGCTGCCGGCAACACTTGAATTGACAGCCGCGGCGATGGTAGTATCACTTCTTATTGCTTTGCCCACGGGGATCTTATCAGCCACTCGGCAGCATTCCACCATCGATAAATTAGGCACTTTACTGGCGCTTTTAGGCATTTCACTACCTGATTTTTGGCTGGGGCTCAGCCTTATCTTGGTATTTGCCGTGGGCCTGAACTGGCTCCCCGGAGGTGTGCGTTTGGGTTTTGATATACCGCATCCTCCTACTGTTACAGGATTTTTCTTGATTGACTCTCTACTTGCCCGCAATTGGGCGGCGTTTTGGGGCACCTTAAAACATTTGGCCTTGCCGGCAGCAGCCCTCGGCGCTCCTTTAGCTGCCTTAACAATGCGAGTCACTCGCTCCAGCATGCTAGAGGCCCTAAGCCAAGACTATATCACTTTTGCCCGGTCAAAGGGCCTAAGGCAGCGGATGGTTGTGCTCAAGCACGCCCTTCGTAATGCCTTGATCCCTACAGTGACGGTGTTTGCCTTAAACATAGGCTCACTTTTGGGTGGTAACATGATTATCGAACGAATTTTCAGCTGGCCCGGGCTTGGGCAGTTAGTGGTAGACTCGATTCGCACCCATGACTACCCCGTGGTCCAGGCGGCTGTTTTGCTCTATGCTTTAACATATGTGATCGTAAACCTACTAGCCGACCTTGCCTACATTTATCTAAACCCCAAAATCCGTTTATAAAGGAGGAATTGTATGGGTAGACTCAATGCGGCACTAACCTCAAAAGCCCATCTCGGACAGTCAGCTAAAACTAAAGAACAGTCTATATCCACCGGCCCCACGTTTTGGCGCCTATATCGCAAAAACCGACTGGCTGTTCTAGGTGGAATGATTGTGTTAGTCTTCATTTGTACGGCTGCATTTGCCCCCTGGATAGCTCCTCACAATCCTACAAACCCGGATTTTCCGAATGTGCGCAAACCTCCATTTTGGATGGATGGCGGCAGCCCCGAATATCCATTGGGCACAGACCAATTGGGGCGTGATATATTCTCTCGCATCGTTTACGGTGCCCGGATTTCCCTGCTTGTGGGATCGATAGTTGTTTCCTTGGCCACAGTTTTGGGGGTTACTCTCGGCCTTATTTCCGGCTATTATGGCGGCAGAGTTGACACTGTTATCCAACGAGTTATTGATACACTGCTAGCATTCCCCTATCTTATCTTAGCCACTGCCTTGGTAGGAGTGCGAGGGCCGGGACTGGAAAACATGCTGCTGGCCTTATTGTATAAAGAATGGGTATACCCCTGCCGTGTAGTCCGAAGTGAGGTTCTAAAAGCTAAACAGCAAGAGTATGTGGAGGCTGCCAGAGCCATAGGGGCAAGCCATTGGCACATTATGTTTAAGGAAATCTTACCTAATGTGTTGGCTTCAACAGTTGTAGTATCTACTCTCAGGGTAGCAACAGTGATCTTAATGGAGGCCTCTTTGAGCTTTTTGGGACTGGGGGTTGAGCCACCAACTCCGGCCTGGGGCTCCATGATATCGGAAGGGAGAGCCTTTCTTAACACGGAATGGTGGATCTCCACACTTCCGGGACTTGCAGTCCTTTTGACTGTTCTTGGCATAAACTTTATGGGGGAAGGTTTGAGGGAAACTCTTGATCCCCGATTGAGACGCTGAACAAAATTTCGTTTCGTTCTGAGCCGCTGCTGGAAGGAATATGCATTTAACCACCTGAATATCCTAGGTGAACCCTTATTTCCAGCAGGGTGGTTTGTAAATTTTAAGGCTCAATCATGATGAGAGGAGCAGGTTTATGACCATTTGCGTAACGGTCTGGAACGAAAATCGACACGAAAAAACGAATCCAGAAGTACGAAAGATCTACCCCAACGGCATACATGGCGCCATTGCAGATTTTTTAAAAGATGCAGGCATGGATGTCAATACAGCAACCCTAGATGAACCGGAACACGGCCTGACAGATGAAATTTTGAACAAAACCGATGTACTTGTTTGGTGGGGACACATCGCGCATAGAGAAGTAAGCGATGGTATCGTTGATAAGGTCTATCACCGGGTATTGGACGGTATGGGTTTGATTGTGCTCCATTCAGGACACTTCTCAAAGATTTTTAGAAGATTAATGGGCACCACCTGCAATCTGCGTTGGAGGGAAATCGGAGAAAAGGAAAGACTTTGGGTAATAGAACCCAGTCACCCCATTGCTGAGGGTATCGGCAATTACATTGAGCTTCCCAACACAGAGATGTATGGGGAGCGCTTTGATATTCCGGCTCCCGAAACCTTGGTTTTTGTCAGTTGGTTCGCCGGTGGTGAAGTCTGCCGCAGCGGATGCTGCTACACCAGGGGAAAAGGCAAGATCTTTTATTTTAGGCCTGGTCATGAAACATTCCCCATTTTCTACAATAAAGAGATTCAACGGGTTATTACCAACGCTGCCCACTGGGCTGCACCGGTAGAGGGGCCACTTCCCCGGTTTGGTCACATACCTAAGCCCCTTGAAGATGTGAGCTGAAACAATTTAGAGAAAAATCATATATGAACATCCACTCTTGAGTGGATGAATATTTTTACCCCATTTGTTAATAATTCGTGGCTGTAGAGGGAAATCAGCCTGTTTGTAGAAACATTTTATGTGATGCGCCTTTTTGGTTAGTCCGATAAAGACACAACAACTTAAAGGTGGTGGTGTTTTCTTTATCTCCAGTAAATTCCCAGAGGGAGAGTAAACCTATCTAAAGGAGGTCGCTAAATGCATTCCAAGCAAGTTAAAAGACTTCGCGGATACGTGTTGATCACCTTGGTGCTGGCATTAGTTTTAGGGGTATCAGGTGGCATAATGGCACAGGAAACCATTAAAATCGGGGCTGTCTATCCCCTTACAGGTGCTGTGGCCACTACAGGTGCCGACTGTCGCAGTGGTGTCGAGCTCGCCGTTGATATCATCAATGGAGTGTATGATCTAGATTTCCCTTTTGCTAAAGCAGCAGGTATTCCCAACCTGGGCGGCGCGAAAATCGAAGTGATTTTCGGCGATACCCGTGGGGATCCCACTCAAGGAATGGCAGAAACCGAGCGTTTGATCACCGAAGAAAACGTGGTGACAGTTGTTGGCGGATACCAAAGCGGTGTTGTCAAGACTGCCACGATGGCATCGGAACGACTGCAGGTTCCCTATGTCTTGTCTGACGCTACGTCTCCTGCTTTAACCGAGCGGGGATTTAAATGGTTCTTCCGGGTTATCCCCCATGACGGCATCCAAGCCAAAAATGCATTGGAGCTCGTCAAGGATATTGAAACCAAAGAAGATACTGTACTACCGAATCTTGCTATCTTATGGGAAAACACAGAATGGGGCGCCAATGTAGCACTTGAGATTAAGACTTGGGCCGAAGAATGTGGTTTTAAACTAGTTGCAGATGTACCCTATACCTACCGCGCCACTGATGTCACCAGTGAAGTACTTAAGTTGAAAGCCGCCAAACCTGATGTGATTATCCACGCCGCGTATGTTTCTGACGCCATTTTATTTACACAAACCATGAAAGCTATGGATATTCGCCCGAAGGTTATGATCGGTATGGCCGGCCATTTGGATCCAAACTACTTGAACACCGTTGGCAAAGATGGTGAATACTTCTTTGTCCGGGCTGTATACGGATTGGATCTAGCCACCCGCAAACCCATGGTTGAGAAGATCAATGAGCTTTACAAGGCAAAATATGGGCATGACATGAGCCCCAATGCTGCCAGAAGCTTTACTGCACCATTTGTTGTCGCCGATGCAATTAATCGGGCCGCATCCACTAAGCCCGAGGATATCCGTCAGGCACTGGCTGAAACCAATATACCCGGCAGTGACTTGATCTCGCCATATGAAGGGGTCAAATTTGATCCTGTCACTCAAGACAATGTTTTGGGCAGATCCCTGTATCTGCAGGTCCAAGACGGACAATTCCGAGTGGTCTGGCCGTTTGAGCTTGCAGCAGTACCATACGTATATCCCTTCCCCGAATGGGATAGATAATAATTGTTCCAAACCCCGTGCGGATCCCTGTTGATCCGCCGGGGTTCCTTGCTGTAAAAGCAAGTAAATTACCAGTATACGCACACATTGATTGGGGTGATTGCATGTTCTTGCAGCTGTTCACCGGTGGGCTTTTGCTCGGATGCATTTACGGGCTGGTGGCCATGGGACTAAGTCTAATCTACGGAGTCATGGGCATCGTGAATTTTGCCCACGGCGCCTTTGTTATGCTGGCCATGTATGGAAGTTTTTGGCTGTACAAGTTTTTGGGGCTTGACCCTGTGATTTCCTCCCCTCTAATCGCCCTCTTCATGTTCGGATTTGGTGTTGCCATATACCATTTAATAATTGGAAAGGTGCTTAAAGGCCCCTTTTTGGCACGCCTGCTTGTCACTTTTGGCTTGGGCATATTTTTCGTCAACTTGGCTCAATTTCTTTGGAGTCCAGATTACAAGATGGTGCAAAAGTCCATCACCCACGGCATCCTCATGGTTGGCCCCATATTTGTTGAACTACCAAAGCTAGCGGCCAGCGTGGGCAGTTTAGTTGTTGCAGGTCTTATTTATTGGTTTGTGCGCAAAACAAAAACCGGGCTTGCGATCCAAGCCATTTCCATTGACACCCAAGCAGCCGCATTAATGGGTATTAATATACAGCGGTTGAATGCCTTCGCATTTGGGCTCGGTTGTGCTTCAGCAGGTGCCGCCGGCGCATTTTTGGCAAGTTTCTATTATATCTTCCCCGATGTTGGCACCATGTTCGGGTTAGTTGCCTTAGTGGCCGTTGCTTTGGGAGGTTTTGGCAGCACTGAAGGGGCTCTCATTGGGGCAATCATCATCGGCATCATAGAAACAGTAGGCGGTTTTATCGTAGGATCGGAATACAAATATGCTTTGATTTTTGTTGCCTATTTACTCATTGTAATCATCAGGCCCAGAGGATTGTTGGGCTGGGGGGCTGACTGATGCAAAACAAACAGAACAAATGGAAAAGGTTGGGCCCTTGGGTTTTTGTGTTGGCAAGTATTGTGCTGCCGCTTTTTACTAAAGCCCGATTTACTCAACATATTTTGATCATGATCATACTTTATGCAGTACTTGGTGAGGCTTGGAACATCATGGGCGGATATGTCGGCCTTGTATCCATTGGACAGGCGGCTTTTTTTGGAGTCGGATCTTATGTATCGTCATTTCTATTGGTTCGACAGCAACTGAACCCCTGGCTTGGCTTTTTGGCTTCCGGTATTGTCACAGGAATCTTTGGCGTTTTAGTAGGCTTGCCGGTTTCTCGACTTAGAGGACGGTATTTTGCTATCGCCACGATTGCCCTGGGGCAAACCATGAAAGTGCTGTTTGAAAACTGGGAAAAGGTGGGTGCTGCCACAGGTTTAATGCTGCCTTTGGGTACAGAGGGTCTGCGTCATTTCCAATTCCATTCTGTAAAACT
>JAAYQZ010000088.1 GCA_012519025.1 Bacillota bacterium | reverse complement strand
GCAATGGTTAAGATATTGTAGGCATGAAAGCGAGGCCACGGTAAAGCCTGTTCTGGTAATTCAGGTTGAAGACGGAACCGAAAATATTCTGACAAGAACTGATATGGCTGCTTGTTTAACCACCATCGAAGGTGCAATAGGCAGGCGACTGCGCAATTCGGAGGTTGTGCATACCTTCAGTGAAATTGGTGAACAGGATATAGCCGGCCATAAGGTCCGGCGCATCGATGCTTCCCGTATTGAAGAAGATGAACGTGTTGGTGTTGTATTTTTTAAGATGAGCCTCTCCACTGGTTGGGATTGTCCGCGGGCAGAAGTAATGATGTCTTTTCGTAGGGCTCAGGATCATACTTACATCGCTCAGCTTTTAGGTCGTATGGTGCGGACCCCATTAGCCAGGCGGATTGAAGCGGATGCCTCTCTTAATGATGTTCATTTATATCTGCCCCACTATGACAAAGAGGCTGTTAATGCTGTAATTGAAGACCTGAAGGATGTGGAGAATGTTCCCCCCTCCGAAACTGGCACTGCCCGGGAACTAGTAATACTTGATAGGCGGCAGGGATTGGAGGATGCCTTTGAGGCGATGAAGAAGTTGGTTACTTACCGGGTAAATGCTGTTAGAAAACAAAGTGCCTTGCGCCGTCTGATGGGTTTGGGGCGAGGGCTGACCCAGGATCGGATTGATGAAGAGGCCCAGAAACAAGTCAAGGATCTGGTTGTGGATAAGATGAATAAGGAAATAGAAAGGTTAAGGGCAACCGGGATATTGGAAACAAAAGTGAAAAACATAATTGGCATTGATCTTAGAACTATTGCGATAGAAAAACAAACTGTGGTGCGGGAGAATTACGGGGAATATCAGGTTGAAGCGGTTGCCGCAGATGTTGAACGTCTTTTTGAGCAGGCTGGTCGAAGGTTGGGTAATGGATTACATATGGATTATTGGCGGGCTCACGAAGAGCGAGCGGCGGTTGAAGTCAAAGTGGAAGCAGTGGTATTGACACAGGACCATGATGCTATGCAAAGGTTGGAAAACTTTGCTGAGGAGAGGTTTTATTCAATCTTTGAAAAGAACAAGCGGAGCATTGCCGCTTTGAAAGAAGAAAAGCGGCGGAAACACTATGAACGTTTACGACTAGCATCTTCTGAACCACAGAATATTCCTTGGCTACTCCCCGAGAGTATTGATTTTAACCGTTCCCAGAATGCCCCTCGATACGAAAAACACCTGTACCTTGAAAAGGATGGCAAATTCAAAGCCGACTTGGGAAATTGGGAAAAAGATGTGTTAGAGATAGAACTTCAGGATGAAACTGTTCTGGGCTGGCTAAGAAATCTTGATCGTAAATCCTGGTCTTTGGAGATTCCTTATCGTGATGCCGGGAGAATAAAATCAATGTTTCCCGATATGATTATTGTGCGTAGGGATGAGCAAGGGCTTCGGTTTGATATTTTAGAACCCCACGATTCAAGTCGCAGCGATAATCTTGCTAAGGCAGTAGGGCTAGCGGAATTTGCCGAAAAACACTGGGATTTGTTTGGGCGAATTCAGCTAATTCGCAAACAAAGGGGCGCTGATGGGGTAGAGCGCTATTACCGATTAGATATGGGGAAAACAGCCGTACGAAACAAGGTGCTGCCAATAACGAGCAACGCTCAGTTGAATCAAGTTTTTGCTGAAGAGGCAAGACCATGAACCTTAATTGAAACTGGGTAGTGGGGGGGTGCTATGGAGTGAATCGCATTACTGAACTAAAAAACGTGATATTTTTGATTTGTTTGAATCCGGTTTGGAAGTTTCTGATCTTTGGGAAACGAAAAGAGTTCATTATACCTACCACGGTCGGCTGGAAGAGATCGATTTTCTAAAAAGAATTTATGAATTACGCAACATGCCAAGCAATGATCCAAGGTTCCCCAATGCAGAAAAGGACATATGGCAACACACTGTCAACAATGATGATTATCCGAACTGTTGGGTATTTTATGATGATCGTTTCCAGCTTGAAAAAGGAAGTGATGAGGCATATTTGAAATTCCTCTGTAAGGTTTTCACCCTACTGTTAGGTATGAAAAAGGATATTGGGGGGAGTTCCTTAATGAAATAAACCAACTGCTAAAAAATGATGGTTATGAACTTTATCCGGAGGAAACGACAGGTCGCGGGGTTTGTGGATGGAAAATATTTGATGAAAAAAAAGAAAATTTGTTCGTTCCTTTTTCACAACGTAATGCAAAGGCAATTGAAGACAAAACAATGCTGTTATCCATAAAACGGTCTGCTAGATATCAAATTTATCAACTTTTGGAGCAATACAATGGTGTTTATCGCAAAATAGATGAAACGGGATGGAATTACACTGTATCAGTTGGTGAAGAGGTGTTCAGGGATATAAGCCAGTTTTATGTGCAATGCTTTGACAAGGATAACGAATATGTAGAAAACATCAAACCTTGAAAACTTATTTGTTACAGCTCACCATACCATGTACAGGTTCGGGAAAGCCCGTGATGATGAAGGGGCCTGTGGAGCAGGCGCTGTACCCCCTGGTATAAAATCATTTTAGTCGGGCCGGTGACGTCAAGTGCAACCGGAGCGCCTATGACTGTAAGGTAAAATGTTTTCCGATCTTGTGGTGATGGATATAGGGGTCTGTGTTACAATTCCGGACATGATGATAAGATAATAACATAATGGTGAAAGAGAAAAATCATGTCCCAAATCAGACAGCAATATGATGAAGAATTCCGCAAAAATGCAGTGAAACTAAGCTATGCTACATCAAAAACGATCAAGGCCCTATGCCATGATCTTGGAATCCATCCAAGCCTGCTTTATAGGTGGAGAAAAATATACACTGAACAGGGTGACAAGACCAAATTGGCAAAACAAAACGACACCTTGAGAAAGCTCCAGCTTGAAAATGCAGAACTAAAAATGGAGAACGAAATGTTAAAAAAAGCCGCGGCCTACTTTGCGAAACATCTGGAGTAAAATATGAACTAATTCGTTCACATCCCCAATATCCCGTTATAAAGTGGGCCGACATACTAGAGGTTTCCACCAGCGCTTACCATGACTGGTTGGAACAAAAACAAAAACGGGATGAAAAAGAGCTGGACTATACAACAGCCATCAAAAAAATTTTCAAAGAAAAGGATAGCACCTACGGCGTCGATCGCATATGCGGCTGCCTCAGAAAATGTGGTTACACCGCATCCTATCAGCGTGTTAAGCGTATTATGGATAATATGGGGCTGATGTCGATTCATCGCCGGCGCCGCCAACGGTCCCTTACAGACAGCCGGAAATCCAAGGGTTTAGACTTACCAAACCTGGTGCATAATTTAAACATTACAGAACCATTCCAAGTAATGCCAAGTGATATCAGCTATGTAAGAACTGCACAAGGTTTTGATTACCTCTGTTCAAGGCATTTCATCTAAGGCTTCAATCGCTTTCATGATTCTATCCGCCTGGGGCCAGTAAATTCTTTGCAATGTACATGTAGATATTGATGAGGTCCTGTTCTGATTCCTGGGTGTAAATAACCTTATAACTCATGCCCATATTCCCTACTGATCCGTTCGGCTACCTTATCCG
>JAAYQZ010000087.1 GCA_012519025.1 Bacillota bacterium | reverse complement strand
CTTGAGCTGCCTCTTCTGTCAATTCTCTTGGATGATTAAAGTGGGTGTTTATCCAAATAGGATGATATTTGGCCAGCATATCGGCAAGTTGATTAGTGATTCTTTGCGGTAGTGTGCAAAGTGTCCTAGTTCCAAACCGAATAATCTCTACATGATCTATGGAGCGAAGCTGGCGCAGGATATTTTCAAGATGTCCGTCGGAAAGCAGCAAAGGATCACCGCCGGTGATGAGCACGTCTCTGATAGCTTGAGTTTCTTTAATATAAGCAATGCCGCTTTGGATCGATTGCCGGGTGGCACGTTTCACGAGCTGACCAACGAAGCGCTTGCGGGTGCAGTGTCTGCAGTACACCGCACATTCTGAGGTTACTGTAAAAGCCACCCTGTCCGGATAACGGTGTATCAGCCCGGGGGTTGGGGATTGGATTTCCTCCTGCAGGGGGTCTTTGTCGCCGATTGTGGAGTGCATTTCTTGAATAGACGGAATGGCCTGCATGCGGATGGGACAGTTTTCGCTGAACTTATCCATAAGCGAAGCGTAATAAGGGGTAATTGCCCAGCGGAATGCAGCCCCGGCCGCGGTGATACCTAAGGCTTCTTTTTCAGTTATATGCACGTAGTTTCTTAAAGATGTCACATCAACAATCCTGTTTCTCAACTGCTTTTGCCAAGATCCTAGGTTTTCCATAGCTAACCCAAGGCCGCCTCCTTTGCATGGTTTCCCATGCTTAGCTCTGGATACCGTTCCAGTGCAGCTGATAAGATAGCTGCCAGAAGATCATCGAAGGTCATACCAGCGGCTTGCGCCTGCAAAGTCAACAGACTGACACGGGACAACCCCGGCAGTGGGTTAACCTCAAGGAAACGGGGATTACCGCTGCGATCAAGGCGAAAGTCAATCCGGGCCACATCGCGGCAATTTAGAGCCTGAAACACCCTTAAAGCCATATCCAAAAGCCGGTTCTGCAGATATTCATCAATGGGAGCCGGACATAAAAGCTGTTCCAGATTGCTGCTTTTTGTTTCAAAGGAATAGATGAAACCATTTGTTTTGGCACATTTTTCACCGGGTAGAATCTCCATAATGGGAAGTGTTGTTGGTGTTTTGTTCCCGATTACGGCAATAGTAAACTCCCGTCCGGGTAAGAATTCCTCAATCAGTGCACACTGTCCATAGTTTCGCAAAACCCATTCTAAACTAATCTCCAGTTCGTTTCGATCACGTACTAAAGACCAACTTCTAATACCTTTACTTGATCCTTCGGCATTTGGTTTAACGAATACCGGATACTTCAATTCATCCGCTTTGATGCTGTTAAACCCATCTGCAGTGATACCCCAAGCAGCGGCGATACCTGCATCTTCTGCAATCTTTTTGCATAGGGCTTTATCGAGACAAAGCCCCAATGTAAGGGGATCTGAACCTGTGTAGGGAATTTCATAAAACTCCAACAAAGCAGGTACTAGGGCTTCGCGATTCCGTCCCCACCAGCCTTCTGCAATATTGAATACAATATCTACATTTACCTCAGAAAGTATTTTCGGTAAAGCAGGATTGTACGGGAGGGAGATTACAGTGTGGCCTAGGCTTGTTAAGGCAAGGACAATATCCTCCACGGTTTCAGCAGATTCAAACTCGGCACTTGCATCTTCATTGGACTGTATTTTGCTTGGGCAATCTGATTTGAGGTTGTATGTCAGCCCAATCTTCAATTCCATTGTACCACCCTGATCCTTAACTAAAGGTAATAGGCAAATACCTATTTCAATGACATTCTACTGCCGGACACAGGTGGTGTCGATGTCTGTTTGAGGCGAAATACGGCAACAGCGGATGATAGGTGACCACAATTGATGGGATTGAGCGTCCCCGCTGTGCCAAGCGCAATAGTTCAAATCAGCCCATTGCCGCATATCAGGTGAGCAGAGAAACTAACGTGATATCACATAGCGGTCTGTCTCTTTCGTTTTCTCAGCATCTACTTTAAATTTTATGTTTTGAAACTGTCTGGCCAAATAGAAGCCTCCTGCCAGTGATACAATCCCAGTAAACAGAAAAGCCCGGCTGAGTCCCATGATATCTCCCACCCAACCAGCCAATAATGGACCCACCAGGCCTCCCAGCATGCTGGCAGATTGCTGCAGTCCGTAGGCGCGGCCCCGAAAATCTTCAGGTACTTCTGTAGCAATCAAACAGGCTGTAGCCGGGGCTAAAGCGGCCGCGAAACATCCGTACATAAAGTAGCCCCCGCCAAATGACCACAAATTGGGTAGAAAAGTTAAGGCTGTCATGGAGATACCGGCCCCAGCCAGCCCGAACATAAATGCTTGCTCAAAGCCAATTTTCTCCCCTAGGGCTGTCCAACGATAAGCGGCGAGTACAAACCCAATTCCGGGTAAAGAGAAAATAATACCGCTGGCCATACCGGATACGGCGGGTTCCAGCTCTCTAAGGTAAAGCGTTAACAAAGGGGTCATCGAGAGGGTGAGAATGTTGGTGATCAGGATTGCAAACAGCACTACAGGCAATACGGGGCTTTTGAACACAATTTTAAGATCATCTGTGACAGTGGACTTTTCCGGTGGTGCAGCGGTTTTACGTTCCTTGACCAAAAACCCCACAGCTAGAGTTGATGCTAGTAATATTAAAGCAGATACCTTCATTGACAGGCGGTAGCCAAAAATGCCGGCTAGAACGCCCCCCAGTACAGGCCCCACCATAGTGCCGGCCGCGTTAGCGCTTTGTGCAATGGCAATGGCCCTGGCAGCCGCTGTTTCCGGAGTGTTTGTGGCAATTAGAGTTATAGAGCCGGGTATGAACCCTGTCAAAATGCCGTTGGCGAATCTCCAGGCTGCAAGATGCCATGGTTTTGTACTTAAGGCAAATCCCAAATAAATGACGGGGAGCCCGAAACCGGCTCGCATAATCATGGGCTTGCGTCCTACACGGTCACCGAGCTTTCCCCAAAGCGGCTGGGCAAAAAAGGCAGAAACAAAATGCGCAGCAAAGGCCATACTCGACCACAAAGCCACATTAGCAGTAGGGTCCATAGACTCTATGTAAAACCCAAGAAAAGGAGAAATTTGGTTCCAACTACAGGCAGTAAGGAAAATACTGATGGATAGTATGATTAAATTGCGTTTGTAATAGGGCAACAAAGGCACTCCTTTGATATTTTTATCGATATATTTCGAGAAAAGGCCACTTAAACCTTGTCTGTCTACAATAATCAAATTGGTCCGGTGGTGAGGTTGGAGATAAAGCTTGCCAGTGACTGCCCCTCCAAAGAGTTATCCAGGTATTCCCACCCTAGTAAAACCCCACCTTGAACCGGTGAAAGGAGCGGATTTACGAAGTTGGTTGAAGGATGGAGCCCACCAAGCAGCTGAGATATCTGTTTCCACAAGAAATTTCCCGGCTGCAAAAGTCCGCCGGAACCCGCCACCGGTATGCTGTGTTCATCCCACTCCAGACGGCGGATGACAGCACTCACCAATTCCACCAATTGAGCAGCAGCCGTTCTTACGATTGTTTGGCTTACCTTATCGCCGCTGTCTGCCTCCTCCAACACAAGCCCGGCTAAAGCGGCGATTTCCGAGCGCTGTAAAGGACCTTGATAAACCAAAGGAACAAATGCTTCGGGATGCTTGATGTTGAATTTACTTAGAAGTTCTCTTGTAAGTGATGTCCGCCTACCCCGCCCATCATAATACATTAGTACTGCCCGCAAAGCAGCTGTGCCTATGGCATACCCGCTGCCCTCATCACCAAGGATGGGGCCCCACCCGCCGCTGCGGGCCTCATGGCCGGAACCATCTTTTCCGAAGGCAATAGACCCAGTGCCGGCGATCAGCACAACACCGGGTTTGTTAGCTACCGCACCAGCCAAAGCAATTTGGGCATCATTTTTGATCACCAGTTTTGTGACGGTAAATGGGAACAGGACGGTTAGGCTTTTTGCAAGTTGGTTTTTGTCGGAAGGCCGATCGGCTCCGGCAAGACCCAGCACTGCAACCAATCCCCGGTTGAGATCGGCGTCTGTGACAAAACATCTTGTCTTAGCCTGATTTACGGCTTCTGCCACTGCATTGGTTATTGCTCGGCAAGCATTTTCTAAGCCCACTGTTTGGCAGTTGCTTGCTTTATCAAATCCCATGCCAAGAACGGTGCCGGCAGCATCGGCCAAAAGCGCCCGGGTCCTTGTTCCACCTCCATCAACTCCAATTATGTATTTCATCCAATTTGCCTCCTGTCTTTGCGGCTGCGTTCACCTCCAGGTCAGTAGGTGTGAGGATCTGGTTCAGATACGGCTTTTCTCACATATCCATCGGCTTTTAGAAGCCTTTGTCGAGCGACGTCTGCATCGACATCAAGCTTGCCCATTACGATAGCTGTTTTGAGATCAAAGCCCGCTCTTTCCAGCAAATCCAAGGCCTCTTCACGACTAACGCCCGTGATGGTCTGGATCATATTATTTGCACGCACACGCAGTTTGGCATTGGTGGCCTCCATATCAACCATTAGATTTTCGTAGACTTTACCGAGTTTAATCATAACTGTGGTGCTGATCATGTTCAGAACCATTTTCTGGGCAGTCCCGGCCTTCATGCGGGTCGAACCTGTCAGCACTTCCGGGCCTACAACCACCTCGATAACTACATCGGCATATTTTCTCAGCACACTGTCGGCATTGCAGGTTAGACCCAAAGCTGCTGCTCCAATCTGCCGTGCTGTTTGCAAAGCACCTAATACATAAGGAGTGCCGCCGCTGGCTGTAATGCCAAATACTGCATCTTTAGAGGAAAGGTCCCGACCCAACAGTATTTCTCCACCGGCAGTCGTATTGTCTTCTGCGGCTTCCACTGCTTGGGTCATGGCTTTGGGTCCTCCTGCGATAAATGCCTCAACTATTTCATGCCCTACTCCGAAAGTGGGTTTTAGTTCAGATGCATCTAAAATCCCCAGCCTACCGCTGGTTCCCGCACCAACATAAAAAAGACGGCCCCCTAATTTGAGGCGCTCTGTAATTGCATCCACAGCCGATGTTATGTTGGGAATTTCTCGTCCTACTGCTTGGGCTATTTCGTAATCTTCCGAGTTGATCAGCTCCAAAATCGCCTCGGTATCCATCAGATCCAGCCCCTTGGAGCGGGGGTTGCGAGCCTCTGTGATCGATTTCATAAAGATACACCCCTTTGATATTGATGAGCCGTGCTAAAATACCAAGTGTCTAAATGGGGTGATACCCGAGTATGTGTCAGATATCACCCCTAAAATCCGTTTCCATTCCAAGGTTGAGCACTCAAACTATTCTCTAATACATCAAATATTCCTTGCGCACAGAGTTGAATTCTTCCAAGACCCTGAAGGCTCGAACTGTATTGTCGCAGGCGGACCGTCTATAACAGCCACAGCCAATATACCGGATAATTCATCAAATGAGTTAATGGGGAAATTGAAATCATCGAGGTAGAGCGGGTCTAGACATCTACTGTTCTTCTGCAGGGAAATACCGATGTTATATGGAAAGAATGCATGCAGCGCCTTAGTTTGTATATAGACGTGTTGGTGGAAATAGTGGTTCCGAAATGGTGGCTCAGATGAATATAGCTAGTGTAGAATTAAGCACCACAGCAGCTAAATGTATTTTGTTTTCTCTAAAGAATGGTATTATAGCCGAAACTGCAAAACGTTACAGCCGCGATGTAGCTGACGGCCCTTCTCAGGCACCCTACGGCATTTTGACTTATGCATTGGATGTTTTGCGTGAAATAGTAATTTTTGCAAACGATAATGGTTACGAAATAGACGTTGTGGGGCTGACAGGAATTTGGCACAGCCTTTTACTGCTGGACGGTTCTCGGCAACCTGTTGGAAATATCATGACTTGGTTGGATCTTGCCGGAAAAGAACACACAGCGGCAAAGCGAGCCAATCTAGATTTTGCCTATTGGTTCTATCAAAAAACCGGGTGTTTGGTTCATGCCTCTTATCCTGTTTGGAAATGGAACTATTTAGCCCTGACACATCCTGAGGCAGTCGCAAAAACCAAATATTTTTCATCCCAAATAGAATTCATTTTCGAGCGGTTTACCTGTAAAACAGCGGTTTCCCGGACTTTGGCTTCGGGTACAGGCTTCTTAAATATTCACACCTTAGAATGGGATGAAGAGCTTTTGGATATGTCAGGTCTGCGGGCAGAACAGTTGGGTCAATTGGTTGAGCCTTTCTATACTGCTCCTATGCGGGCAGATATTGCCCGTTGGGTTGGTTTACCCACTGGTGTACCGGTGGCAGTAGGATGCCCAGATGGAGCAATGAACCATTTAGCCGTGGGAGGGCTTGACACCGCCGTTATGTCTATGTCAGTTGGCACCAGCGGGGCTTTGAGAATAGCCCATCATGATCCCCACATGCCTAAAACCCCTTCCACATGGTGTTACTATTTCCTGGAAGGCACTCGCTTGGCCGGCGCGGCAGTAAACAATGGTACAAACTGTGTTGATTGGTTTTTAAAGACCCGCGGCAAAAAGTTGAACAGCAAAAATTACAGGCACTATTCACAAGCGACCCTGGCGACAGAACAGCAAAATGCCCCTTTCTTTATGCCTTTTTTATATGGGGAGAGGTGTCCCGGTTGGCAGGAGAACCGCTCCGGCGGGTTCGCTAGAATGACGGCCTCTCACAATGAATATGATTTGTATTACGCTGTCTTAGAGGGCGTGCTTTTCAGTATGCGCCAATGCTATGATATTTTGGTGGACGTTGGGGGTAAGCCTGGCGAGATCGTGGTATCAGGCGGCATAGTCAATTCTGATGTGTGGATGCAAATGGCAGCCGACATTTTCCAGCGGGAGCTCGTAATTACAGATGCCGTCAATGATTCTACAATAGGAGGGGCATTAGTTGCGGCTGGAGCTGTGGGTGGGGAGAGTGTAACAACAGGACTTGACGTCCCAAAAGTTAAACGGTTCCTGCCTTCAGAAAGTGCAATTACAATCTACGGGCCCCGTTACGAACACTATCTTGATCTATACAAAATATTGGGGTAGGAGCAGTGATTATGGATAAATGCAGTGTTGCCTCTGTTTTAAGAACTTGGGTTGACTCACTGGATAAAATGCCGAAGTATGTACTGCTGCTGCCGCCGGATTTTACGCGCTTCAACTCCCAGGCCGGTCTGATCGTTCAGGAACTCTACACCTTGTTATCAGATTCCGCTTCAATAGATATTATGCCCGCTTTGGGTACCCATCGTCCTATGATGGATGGGGAATTGACTACCATGTTTGGGTCCAAAATACCGCCTGAGTGCTATATAAAACACGACTGGCGCCGGGATGTGGTCAACGTGGGGGAGATACCTTCGGAATTTGTTCATCGGATTTCCGAGGGGCTGTTGGATTATTCTATCAATGTCGAGATCAATGAAAGACTGCTTGATCCCAAATACGATGTTATCGTGTCCATCGGGCAGGTGGTACCCCATGAAGTTGCCGGTATGGCCAACTATACGAAAAACGTGCTGGTAGGCTGTGGGGGCAAAGACATGATCGACAAAAGCCATTTTCTTGGTGCCGTATATGGTATGGAACACCTCATGGGTCAAGATCACTCACCGGTGAGACAGGTATTTGACTATGGGCAAAAACATTTTTTGTCTGATTTGCCGCTTCACTATATTCTGACAGTGACAACTACTGAAGGTCAAGACACTACTATGGAAGGAATTTTTGTAGGCAAAGACCGCAGTGTTTTTGAAGAAGCAGTAGCTTTAAGCCAGTCTAAAAACCTGGATTTCTTAGATAAGCCCCTTAAAAAAGTGGTAGTCTATCTAGATCCCAATCACTTCCAAAGCACATGGCTCGGCAACAAAGCCATTTATCGTTTACGTATGGCCATTCAGGATCAGGGTGAACTATTGATCTTGGCTCCCGGGGTCAAACAGTTCGGGGAAGATCCAACAGTAGATAAGCTGATTCGCAAGTATGGCTACCGAGGTACTCCCTATACACTTAATATGGTGGACAAAAATACCGATCTCAATGGTAATCTGGCAGCTGCCGCGCATCTTATCCACGGCTCTTCAGAAGGAAGATTCAAGATTATCTACTCTCCAGGTGAGCTGACCCGGGAAGAAATTGAAGCAGTCGGCTACGATTATATGGACCTTGATGAGGCTTTGGCCATCTACAATCCTGATGAAATGAAAGATGGGTTCAACCTCATCAAGGGGGAATGGGTGTTTTTTGTAAGCAATCCTGCTTTGGGGTTATGGGCACTGCGGCAGCACCGCCCATAAGTCCCATGTTGGGCTGCAGTTTACGCCACAGGCTCTCGGTTTAAAAACACAGTCATACAGTGTACAGCACCCCATCCGTGCAATAGTTCACTAAAGTCGGTTTCCAGTACTTCTATACCCTCGCTTTCCAAAATTGCTTTAGTGTTGGGATTGCCTGCTGCCATGATTACTTTACTGGGTCCTAAAGCCACGAAGTTGATGCTCAGATTTTCTTTGACTTCATGGATATCGGTCAATTCAATCAGTTTAATCCCCAAATTTTGCAGTTCCATGGCCAAGTCGTAGGCCAGTTGCCAAGGGAAAACTACTGCCTTGTCTTTGTCCACCATATTCATAATGCCGTCCAAATGAAGACTCCCATACGGCAGTTGGGTTCTGATCACATTGTGGACACCAATGTTTCTAAGCTCTGCTTCCACCTGGTCAGCACCGGATTTGTTGGTGCGGCTGGATGTGCCTATAGCCACGGTTTCTTGATTAATCCACATGGCACTGGCGCCTTCAAAATAACCGTCTCCGTTAATTGTCTTAATGATCGGCACTCCCAGTGCCGCAAGAGTTGCTGCTACAGCCCGCTCTTCACCTCTGCGGGGAGCGATCCCGGGTCTGCCTACTATTGCCCCTTCCGGGGTCATAAACACTAAATCCCGCATAAACATAGCATTTGGTCGATCTTTTCGCTGATCTTTCACATAATGCACTTCAACACCATGGGCGCGATACATTTCAGCCAAGGCATCGTGCTGCCTGCGGGCGATAATGGGATCCATGTACCCTCGAAACCGAAAGTCCTGGAAATTTTCCTTTGTCACCTTTTCAATTTCCTCACCCGGTCGATGCAGCAGTACAGCTTTTAATTTCCCAAACTCAGAATCACAATACCAATGCCCCCAGTTTTTTACCATTTCATCGGCAAATGTTAATTCTGAGGGAAACCATCGTTCACCTTGTACTTTAATTGCCAAGATCCATGCTCCTTTACATTTATAGTTTGCTGTAAGTTAAGATGTGTGCAGCACCTTGCTTAGGAAGTCCTTGGCCCGTGCCGTTGTGGGGTTTGTGAAGAACTCTTCCGGGGGTGCCACCTCTACAATTTTAGCCCCATCCATGAAGACTACAGCATCACAGATTTCCCGGGCAAAACCCATTTCGTGGGTAACTATTACCATGGTCATACCTGAGTAAGCGAGCCTGCGAATGGCATCCAAAACTTCTTGAATCATCTCCGGATCCAAAGCCGATGTGGGTTCATCAAACAGCATTACGGCAGGCTCCATTGCTAAGGCTCTGGCGATGGCAACTCTTTGCTGCTGTCCTCCTGAAAGCTGGTTTGGATAAGATTGGGCTTTATCGCCCAGGCCAAAGTCGGCTAAAAGACCCTTGGCCTTTTCTTTCGCTTCTTTTTTGTTCATTTTCTTTACATGAATGGGCGCAATGGAAACGTTGTCTTCTGCCGTCAGATGTGGATACAAATTGAATGACTGAAATACAAAACCAATATTTTGCCTAATCTTGTTCACATCTGTTTTCGGATCATGTACAGACAACCCATTTACCCAAACATTACCGCTGTCTACGGGCTCCAGGCCGTTGATCACTCGAATAAGAGTGCTCTTGCCGGCCCCACTGGGCCCAATGATGCCGTACACTTTAGATTTCGGCACCTTTACTGTTACGTCTTGGAGTACTAAAAGATCACCGAAGCTCTTGTGCACGTTTTCGATTGAAATCATTTGGCTTTCTCCCACCCTAAGATCATTCAACTACATGATATTTCCTTTCCAGGAATCGCACTGCCTGCGACAGAATAAAAGTGACGGCAAAATAGAGCAGTGCAATAAAGGTCCAAATTTCAAGAGAACGAAAAGTAGTTGCCACCAAATTTTTGCCTACTAAAGTTAGATCTACTACAGACACGGTGGAAACCAAAGATGAATCCTTCAGCAAAATAATGAACTGGGATGCAAGGGGCGGCAGTACTTTACGCATGGCTTGCGGCAAAATGACCAATCGCATTGCTTGATTGTATGTCATCCCCGAGGACCGGGCCGCCTCCATCTGCCCTTTAGGGATAGATTGTATCCCTGCCCGCACTACCTCCGCGATGAACGCCCCGGAGAACACCGCCAGGCCGATTACTGCCGACCAATATGAACCCAGTCTGAGAAATCGTCCCATCACAAAGAAAATCCAAATCAACAGAACCAACAGTGGAACACCCCTGATGAACTCGACGTAAAGAGCCGCAAGGCCGGATATGAAGCGGTTTCGCGATATCCGGCCCAGCCCCGCGAGGACACCAATGGGAATACTGATCAGCAAGGAAAGGGCTGAGATCTGCAAAGTGATCAAAAGACCCTGAACAATGATGTTCATGTTTTGAGGAATGATAGCCCAGTTCGGTTGGTAACCCATTTTTTAGTCCCCCTGAAAACTTAATCCTTAATTCATTAACTCCATCCAATCAGTCTGATGAAACCATTTGTCCCGTGACTCAATTTCTGCCGGGCTGTTTACATATGCATACAGAAACGAATTCAACCAATGCACTGTTTCAAAGTCACCATAGGCTACTGCAACTCCTAAATTCTCTGCACTAATGAGGTCGTAAACACCACGAACACTATCTTCCTGCATGGTCTCGTACATGCGGATAGCAGGCTCATCGTAAATTAGCGCATCTGCCATACCGTTCACCAAAGCTAAAGTGGCACTGGGGAAGTCTTCAAAATCCATTAGAGTGGGTTCTTTGAAAATCTGTTTTGCCAATAATGCACCCGTAGTGCCCTGGGAGATGGCAATGCGTTTACCCTTTACATTCAAATCCTGCCAGGATGAGGTTGTATTGTCATGAGCCGGGACCATTAAAACCTGGCCGGTGGCGTAGTAAGGATTGGAAAAACTTACAGCTAGTGCTCGATCTCCTCTGATTGTCATGCCGGCTATGACCATATCGATTTCCCCGGTCTGTAAGGCAGGTATGATCCCTGCAAAGGGAAACTGTTTGAACTCCACGCTGACCCCCAAAGATTCGGCAATGGCTTTTCCTAAATCTACATCATAACCCATGAAATTGCCCTGTTTATCAAGCATTTCAAAAGGCAGATAGCCCGGTGCTGTTCCAATTATGAGTTCTTTTTTAGAAAGGACCTTTTGAATTGTAGACTTGGCATTGGCTTCTCCATAACCCGCACCAACTGTCACTACAAAAGCTATTGCAAAGACAAGTAAACAAGTGATCAAGTTAAGTTTTTTCATTTGTCTGCATGCCGCTTCACTAGGGCATGCTCGACCCCCTTTTGTATTTTAATAAATAATGTGAAATCCGGCACCACCCCAACATCAGTGGATATCGTGTTTTATTGGACTTGCACCCACCCCCCCTACATAAATATGTATATTCGTTGCATATATATTAGATGCCTATTCGCCCAAAATATTTGAAGTCCTGCTTATTTAAGTAAACAAATTGTTAAACCGCAGGTTTTTGCTCTGTCATCGCAACGAAGGAATTAGACAGCTGGTGTCCGAAGAATCTAGAAGGAAGAATTAACACAACCAAGCAAAACCAAACAGAAGGGGGAAAAGTCTGTGACTGAAGCGAAAAGGGCTTCTATGATCTTAGACAAGAACTTCCGTGTGGGGGATGTAGACGATCGCCTTTATGGCGCGTTTATCGAGCACTTGGGCCGTGCTATTTATGGCGGCATTTATGAACCCGGTCATGCAGCGGCAGATGCAAAGGGTTTTAGACAGGATGTGTTGGGGTTAGTTAAGGATCTGAAAGTGCCGGTGGTCCGATATCCCGGAGGCAACTTTGTATCCGGCTACAACTGGGAAGATGGGATCGGGCCCAGGGAAAATCGGCCCAGCAGATTGGAACTTGCCTGGCGCTCCATTGAGACTAATGAATTCGGCCTTAATGAATTTATGGATTGGGTTGACGCCGCCAATACAGAAGCTGTGATGGCCGTAAATCTTGGCAGTCGAGGAATTGATGGTGCTCGCAACATAGTGGAATACTGCAACCATCCCAAAGGTACATATTGGAGCGATCTCAGGAAAAAGCACGGATACGCCACTCCCCACAACATCAATCTTTGGTGTTTGGGCAATGAAATGGATGGGTCGTGGCAAATCGGTCACAAAACGGCAGAAGAGTATGGCCGCATCGCATGTGAAGCAGGTAAAGTAATGCGGATGGTGGATCCTTCCATCGAACTGGTGGTATGCGGCAGCTCTAATTCAAAAATGCACACCTTCCCCGAGTGGGAGGCGGTAGTCTTGGAGCATACCTATGATTTAGTTGATTACATTTCACTGCACACCTATTTTGGCAATCAGGATAACGATACCGCCAATTTTTTAGCCCAATCCGTCGGTATGGATGATTTTATCAACACGGTGATCAGTGTTTGTGACTATGTCAAAGCTAAAAAGCGAAGCAACAAGACGATTAACCTATCTTTTGATGAATGGAATGTGTGGTATCATTCCCACGAAGCTACAGCTCAGGTGGAGCCGTGGACAACTGCACCGCCAATTTTGGAGGATGTCTACACTTTTGAAGATGCCTTAGTAGTCGGCTGTATGTTGATCTCACTGCTTAAACGGGCCGATAGGGTTAAGATCGCCTGTCTTGCTCAACTTGTCAATGTGATCGCCCCCATTATGACGCGAACCGGTGGAGATGCCTGGCGGCAGACAATATATTACCCTTATTTGCATGCCTCACTTTACGGTCGGGGGTATGTTTTGCAGCCTGTTATCGAAAGCCCGGTCTACGACAGCAAAGACTTCACTGATGTGCCCATTTTAGAGGCCGTAAGCGTGGTTAACGAGGAAGACGACGAATTGACCGTTTTTGCCGTAAATAGGGATTTGGAAGCCCCCCTTAGATTTGAATGCCGGTTGGGTAATTTCCCGAATTACGAAGTAGTGGAACATATTACCATGACCCATACTGATGTTAAGGCCCATAATACGGAAACCAATCCCTACAATGTAGTTCCCAAAAGTGAGGGTAATGCTGCCGTAGATGGTGATATGTTGGAGGCTTTATTGGCTCCGCTCTCATGGAATGTTATTCGGCTGGCCAAGACGAAAAAGTAGCCGCTCGGGGTTGGCGGCCGCGGATGAAAGGATGTTGAATATGCTTCGAAACAAGCTCTACCAAGATCTGCGCACTGAAATAGATGGAATGGATATTATCAGCACCCATGAACACAACATTATCCCCCAAGAGGTGCCCACTTTGGGCTATATTTTCCGGAATTCCTATATTAGAGGATGCGGCGTCAAGCCCGGCGATACTTCGGAAGAAAGAGCTGAGTTTTTGGACACCGTTCAGGTCAACTCCTATTATCGGTGGCTGCTAGTTGCCCTTCAGGATTTATATGATTTTGACGGAGAAATCACTCCGGGAAATTGGGATGAAATTTCGAGAAGGATTGCCAGTGCCCACAAGAAACCTGATTGGTATTTTGAAATCATGCAAAAACACGGCAATATCAAGCGGGCTATTTTGGACGCATACTGGCATCCGGGGCATGACAATAATCATCCCGAGTTTTACAGCTCCACCTTCCGCATCAATGCTTTTATAATGAGCTATGCTCCAAGTGCAACAGATCACAACGGCAACAGTGGCTTGGAAGTACTTGCGAAACATGGTATGGAAGTAAACAGCTTTGAGGATTACCTCGATGGCCTCAAAAAGCTGCTTCACCTTAAGAAAAACCAAGGATGTGTGGCTGTCAAGTCGGCTTTGGCCTACGATCGATCCTTGGATTTTGAGCCTGTTTCCCGGGATGCTGCGGCAGCTGTTTTCACCAAACAGGGGCAGAATGTCGATCCCTTGGAGGCCAAGCTCTTTGGAGATTATGTATTTTACTTTATTGCAAAAGAGGCAGGCAAATTAGCTCTGCCTTTACAGTGTCATGTGGGGCTCGGCAAAATCCAAGGCTCAAACCCCATGCACTTAATTCCTGTGATTGAAAATTGTCCGGAGACTAAGTTTGTGCTTATGCACGGCGGATACCCGTGGTACCATGAAATCGCGGGCCTGTTGCACAACTATCATAATGTTTACGCTGATCTTGTTTGGCTGCCGCTTATTTCACCTACGGCGGCTGTAAATGCACTGCACGAGTGGATTGAAGTGGCACTCAGCCAGACAAAGATTTCTTGGGGTGGAGACGCGTGGACTCCGGAGGAAGTTTATGGAGGGGTTTTGAGTATTCGGCACGTGCTGGCCAGGGTATTAGCCGAAAAGATCGATGAAGGCTATATGTCCAAGGAAATTGCCTTAAGGCTTGCAGGGCGCATCTTGAAGGATAATGCCATCGGCCTTTACGGACTTAAAGAATCCTAAATTACGTACAGTAAGCGCGAAAAGGTGAGGAAATTGGAAAACTACACTGATATCAACGCCCGTACCATCGACAAGTGGGCAGATGACGACTGGGAGTGGGGCAGACCCATTAGTCGCGAAGAGTATGAGAAAGCGACAGCCGGGGAGTGGTCTGTTTTGCTTACGCCGGTCCGGGAGGTGCCCCAAAAGTGGTTTGCACCATATATCCAAGATCAACGGCTGCCCGGTGTCAAACTGCTTGGGCTTGCCAGTGGGGGAGGACAGCAAATGCCTATCTTCGCGGCATTGGGGGCTGAGTGTACGGTACTTGATTATTCTGAACGTCAGCTGGATCGAGAGCGTGAAGTGGCACAGCGTGAGGGGTATGCCATAGACATTATTAAAGCCGATATGACTAAACGCCTCCCCTTTGATGATGAAAGCTTTGATCTCATCTTTCATCCGATCAGCAATTGTTATATCGAGGATGTTTACCATGTATGGAACGAGTGTTGGCGTATCCTAAAACCCGGTGGGGTTTTACTTTCCGGCCTTGACAATGGTTTCAATTTTCTAATTGAAGACTTCAGCGTGCGCCCACTTGTTATTACGAATAAGCTGCCTTTTAATCCGCTTAAAATGGAACCTGAACGCCGTCAGCAGATGATCGATAATTGGGAAGGACTGCAGTTCAGCCACACTTTAGAGGAACAGATCGGTGGACAGCTTAAGGCAGGTTTTATTTTAAAAGACGTCTATGAAGACACCGAAAACACTCCGGAAGCGATTGCCGACGGAATTCCGGCTTATTGGGCAACCCGTTCAATGAAGCCCACAGTCGGGTGTGTATGTATGGATTAATGGTCTCCAAGAAAGACACCAGCAACTGCCGCCGTTTGCTTAGGCGGCAGTTTGTTTGCATCGGCTTTTTTGGGGTTGGATGGGCGGATTGCGGAACTGGCACCGTTTTCAAAAGAAAGGGTATTTTGGTGGAGGACTTTGCCACTATGCCTAGAATAAAGACACAACTAAATGTAACAAAGCCTTTACATCTAGGCCGCTTCAATGGTTCAGGCGTCTTTACAACAAATGTTCTCTTGGCAAGTGCCCAAGTGACACGCCAACTGCATGGGCACTCCCCTACAGGAGGCTGTAAAATGCATCCAAAAAATATTTCTTTTCTGGAATACCAACCCCGATCACAACTAGTTACCAAAGAAACCTTAGTCACTAAGAGCAAGTATCCGTCTATCGACGGTCACAACCATCTAAGGCGTATCGTCAATGATCCTACTGCGACAAACAATTATATAGTAGACATGGAAGCCTGTGGAGTGCAGGCTGTTGTTGATTTAGACGGCGGATGGGGGGAAACCTTACAAAACCGGATAGATATTTATCGAAAATATCCCGGAAAGGTTCACGTTTTCTGTCACATAGACTTCTCCACCATCAATGAGGCGAATTTTGCCTGTGAGGCAGTAAAAAGCTTAGAGGATAGTGTAAATAAAGGGGCCAAGGGACTTAAGATTTTCAAAAACCTTGGCTTAGGTGTAAAAGTGCGGAATAGTGAATATTTGCCCATCGATACCCCCAAGTTGGATCCGGTGTGGGCACGCTGCGGCGAGTTGGGTATCCCGGTCTTGATGCATACCGGCGATCCTGTAGCTTTTTTCACACCATTGGACAAGTACAATGAAAGGTTGCGTGAACTGGCAGATCATCCCCATTGGGCTTTTGAGGGTAATGAGTACTACTCGAAGGCAGAACTGTTGAATCAGCGCAACCGGGTGATTGAACGTCATCCCAATACCACATTCATCGGAGCCCATATTGCTAATGCCCCTGAAAACCTTGAGCTGGTCAAGCAGTGGCTGGACGAATTCCCAAACCTTTATGTAGATACTTCTGCACGATTAAGTGAACTTGGACGGCAGCCGTATACTGCCCGTCAATTTTTTATAGATTACCAGGATAGGATCATCTTCGGTACAGACGGTAATGCCATGGGGCAGTCCATAACACGCATGTACCAACTGCATTGGAGATTCTTTGAGACCTATGACGAGTATTTCGATATTACGGATAGTCACAAGGTACAGGGAGATTGGCGAGTATATGGACTCGGCCTGCCGGATCTGGTGCTGGAGAAGATCTATTTCCGCAATATACTAAAGCTGCTTAAATGACGGACAGCAAATCAAATATGGGAATTGTTGGGGGCGATGTACATGGCTGGTGTGCCTTTGCTATTTTCTTTGGTGTTTTTTGCAGTATTTGGAGGTTATTTGTTCCTAGGAATTCATATAATCCACAGCAACCCGCGGGCAGGCCCGAATAGATTGTTTCTGGCGCTTTGTATATCCCTTTGTATTTGGTCCTTAGGATTTTCCATGGCAAACTCCGCCGCCAGTATGGAAATCTGTTTATTTTGGAGACGGTTTTCAGCTTTGGGCTGGACGTCGGCATACAGCATTTTCCTGCATTTCTTCTTGGCATTAAGCAACAAAACACCTCTACGCAGATTTACTTGCGGGCTTATGTACAGTCCTGCCGTTATCAGCATGTACATATTTGCTGTTTCCCCCTCTTCTGCCCGCGCACAATATAATTTCGTCCAAATGGCAAATGGTTGGGTAAATGTGGCAACACATACGGGTTGGGATATTTTCTTTTATACTTACTACGCCGGCTATATTCTACTTTGCTTAGCAGTGCTTTGGCACTGGCGGCGAAAGACAGAGGCACAAAATGTGCACAAACAAGCCCAACTGATCAGCAGAGGAATCCTGATCGCTTTAGTACTCGGCACCTTTACAGATATCATCCTAAGCTCACATCTTAAAAACCCACTGCCCCAAATGGCACCCCTAATCACTCTTATACCGATAATCACTATTTACTATTCAACTCGTCGCTACGGACTTATGAGGGAAGTGTCCGAACCAAGCGAAGAGTTGATTTTAAGTGACGCAGCCCGGGTCAAGCTGTATCATTACCTAGGGTTGGCTTTCATCGCCGGGGGACTGCTCAATATATCTTCCGTTTTTTGGTATCCAATGTTTCCCGACAATGCCGGTTTGGCGGCTTCGCAATTTTCCGGTGGGATGTTTTTACTATCCGGCCTGGTAATTATCATTTCCCGGGTAATTAAGCTCGCCAATGCAAGAAAGTTCCTGATCATATTGACAGTAGCCTCCAGTATTCCCTTGGTTACTTTGAAATCTGCGGAATACGGCGATGCGTCTGTTTGGCCTTTTCCCATGCTTCTGATGATGTTATCACTCGTGTTTGACTCGCGCATTCCTTTGATTAGTGTTACGGCTGCGGCGGTTGCCACACAGATCGCGGCTTGGATATATGCGTCAAGCAGGGCCGCCCTTACAAACCCATTCACCTACATCTTGAGGATCGGAGGATTTGTGATTGCCTACTTCATTGGTGCTGCTGTCAATGATATTTACATCAATAGGCTTAAGGAAAATTTGGAAAGAAGCGCGTCACAAGGAATAATACTCGACATTTCCTTTGATTTTGTCAGCCTCAACCGAGCCAATATGGACAGCAAGATGGACAGCATGTTGGAGAAAGTGGGTACATTTCTCAAGGCGGATCGTGTATATGTCTATTCCTGCAATCCCATGGGGCAATCTATGCATTGTACTCACCTTTGGCGTGATCATACAGCTTTGCCCAAAAAGAAGACGGAAGTGGGAGTGGAAAGGTCCCCTGCCGCATTTTCATGGTGGATGTCTCTGCTGCGAAGCGGTCAGCCGGTTGTGGTGCAGGATGTATCTTTGCTGCCCGCGGAAGCAGGACCTGAGAAAGCCCTTTTGGAATCTTTCAAAGTAAAATCTGCGGTAGCTGTTCCCATTGAAGGCCAAGGTGAGATGCTGGGTTTCGGTGCTGAAACACCAAACCACACATACCTAGGGTTTAAATTAAGTAAGACACTTCCGTAAGAACATTAGATTTTCAAAAGGAGGAGCATAATGCTCAGGAAACTTTGGAAGCGGATCACACAAAGAGAAGAAGGCTTTACGTTGGTAGAGCTTATGATCGTGGTAGTGGTAATTGGCATCCTTGCCGGGATCGCAGTACCAATGTACAGTGGTGTGCAGAAGAAGGCCCGGCAGAAGGTTGGTGACGCCAACGCTTTAATGCTTAATCGGGCTATTGAGACATGGGAGTTTTTTGAATCTCATGATTACGACCAGGAGCGTCACGAAGGGGATTTACTAGAATACGTTGGACTAGAGGAAGTGCTGTATGTAGAGTGGGGAAATGGGGAGTACGTAGGAACTGACGAAGCCGAAGCGAAAATTCCCAAAGGTGAATAACGCTCGACGAGTGAATAAGGGCACTAGCTTATTTTCTTGCGGATTGGTCCACAACGCCGAAGGCCCCCTTCGGCGTTATACCCCTTCCCAACCGATATACAGGAGGTGATCCCGCTGCGTCTCAACCAAGACTACGGCTTTAGTCTTGTGGAAACCTTGATTGCATTAACCCTATTATCCATCATTGCTGCTGCTTTCATGCGTCTTTATACCGGCAACACCTTGGCCGTTTTCCTAAGTGGTCAAAGAACCGATGCTTTGTATGAAGCCCAAAGTAAAGTGGAGGCGCAGCTGGATAAGGGTTTTGTCGGTGAGCCACAAGAAAATCTCTTCATAAAATTCCAAGATGGCGAAGCCATGGAAGTCCCTGGTGCTGTTGAAACCTTTCACGTGGAATATGGCAAAAAGGGCCGCGAGGTATCAATTACCACCTTCATCCCCTACAGAGGTGAAGATTAATGCACAGGCGCAGAAGCAAAGGCAAAACGTCCGCGGGATTTTCATTAATCGAGATGCTTATAGCTATCACCCTTTCTGGGTTGCTCCTGGGAATGGTTCACTCACTTTTTATATACGGAGCTACTACCTTTGCCCGCAATGAAAAACAAACTCTTTTACAGCAGGATATAAGATTTGCGGCAAGGGTCATCTCTGATGCTGTCCGGTATGCCCGTCAGCTTGATATTTTGGATGCAGTCCCGACAACCCCTAGCGATACGATCTACATCTTCGCTAAGCAAGGCCAAATCATGAGGTTCAGCGCTTCCGGAGACAACATCATAGCGGCTCTTCCGGAAGGCACCTATAATATCGAATTCCATATCCCTTCGGTGGGTAAGGAGCTTAAGTTTACCATCACAGGCTCTTTTGGTCAGGAAAATTACTCACTGAGTTCCTCTGTCATTGGATTAAACCTAGAAAACGATTTACCTGTTGCCCATGGGGATATACTGCGCCTGCAGGAGGTGAATTAGCTGTGCGTTTTCTAAAAGATCAAACTGGCTATGCACTGATGATGACCGTGATCATTATGATGGTCCTTTTAGTACTTGGTGCAGCCGTTGTGCAGTACGCCTTGTTTAATATGAACCAAACAGTTAAAGCAGAACAGGACCTTAAAGCGTATTACCTCGCTCGCTCTGGGGCCGATGCGGCCAGTGAATATTTAATCCAAAACCCCGGTAAAGGCTCGAGCTTTATGGGCAGTAAATCTGAGCCTACAAGCTTTGAAGGTGGTACTTTTACAGTGGAGATCACTGAATCAGGCGGAATGGTTGAGGTGTTGTCCACAGGCAATTTCCAAGGCCGCACTCGAGCAGTAAAACGCATCCTCCGTAAAGTAGGCGGTCCTTTGAAGCAGACAGTCTTTGCTGCCACTGGAGAAGGGAGTTCCGAGGAACCCGCTATAAAACTTGAGGGCAGTGCTCGCATCATCGGCACAACTGGTACCAATGCAACAGGAGAAGCCTCCGTACAGTTGGCATGGTCCACGGGTATAGATGATGGGGATCTGCTGGTAGGTGCCCACGGTGATATGGAGCAAGTGATTGACTCCGAACAACCGCCTAAGAACCATGTACCTAACGGCAAGATCGGACAGCTTGATGATGTAGTCACTTTTGAGGTTCCTCCATTCCCTGAGTTCCCCGGGAACTTGCCTAGTCGAGATGATCTATCTACCGATAAGCAAAATCACACCTATATCATCGCAGAAGACGGACAATATGATCTTATAAACGTGCATGCCAATCGCAACCTGACATTTGATCTCAAAGGAGGCGTCAGGAAGATTCGAGTCAAGGAAATGACCATCAGCGGCAGTGTAGAGATAATTAGTCGCGGCACCGATGGCAAGTTGATTCTCTATGTGGAAAAACTGTTTCAAGCTGTCGACAACAGCCGAGTCAATGCCACCGGGCAGGGAAAGGACACTCCCGGTGCCCTGACAGTTTATCTTGATGGCACCAACGCATTTGGTGGTGTCGCGCCGGATACATTTCACCAATATCAGTTTGTAGGGAATGTAGTGGCTAGAAATGCCCCTGTCATGCTCGGTAAAGGCAGCATGGTTAGAGGTGGTGTGGTTACAGGTGGGGATATGGTAAAGGTATCCGGGGGAGCCACAGCAGTCAACGCTGTCATTTACGCCCCTAATGCCCATGTAGACGTTAAAGGCAGCGGTGCGACCGGGGCCATTGTCGCCCACAGCCTTTCCGCAAGCGGCAATGCCAGGATAATATATGATGAGAATGCTGCCCATGATGAATCTGTACTCGAATTGATTCATTCCGGAGAAGGCGGTTTTATCGCATATCGCGGAGGGACGTGGCACCCAGTGATGATACAGTGATAGGGCTTCTGTTTCTGTTCGGTTTGATTGTAGGTAGTTTCTATAATGTAGTGATTTACAGGCTGCCGCAAGGTGAGTCTTTAATTTACCCGGGGTCGAGTTGCCCAAACTGTGGGGAGCACCTAAGTTCAAAGGAGCTCATCCCGGTTTTGAGCTACATTCTGCAGCGAGGTAAGTGCAAACACTGCAAGGACTCTATAAGCTGGCAGTACCCACTGGTGGAGCTTCTCACCGGCCTTGGTTTTGTAGTTATAGGCACCCAATCATCGAGTTTGGTTAATTTGCTGGCCGGCCTAGTATTTTTCTCCCTCCTGCTAATATTAGCATTTATTGATGCAAAGCATATGTTACTGCCCAACGTGCTTACAGTTTCAGGTCTGGTTTCTGGTTTGCTCTTTGCTTTATTTGGTTGGACGGTACCTTTCGGGCACAGTTTTTTTGGTTTTATCACCGGTGGAGGCATACTGCTGGCTATCAGTGTAATATCGAAGGGCGGCATGGGTATGGGTGACGTTAAGCTGCTGGCCATGATCGGCAGCTTCCTTGGGCCCCGAAATGCGATGTTTACTTTATTTTGGGCTTCATTTATGGGAAGTATATGGGGACTATCGTTTCTATATATAACAAAAAAGGATCGCAAAACGCCTATCCCCTTTGGTCCTTTCTTAGCCGCTGCCGCTGTGCTGATGTATTTTGTGGGCCAGGGGTGATAATATCACGAAAAGGATATTGTGTATAGCCGTTATTATAAGCTTGTCATCTTCATTGGGAGGGTGCCTCAGGTTTGCCCCCGGGCAAACTGAAGTGCCGAGTGACATAACCCTCAAAGCTTTGGATAAGGCACTGGAAAAGTACGGTGTTTCTTACGTTTGGGGTGGCCGGGGGCCGAGTGAATTTGATTGTTCTGGTCTTATCACGTGGTCGTATAAGAAGGCTTTGGGGAAGAAACGAATATTTAGAGTCGGCAATCATCGAGCTTCCGATGCCACGATGCATGATCTTTGGCTGTACAACACGGTTCCTTTGCATCCCAAGGATCTACAACCGGGAGATGTTATTTTTATAACCGATGATAGAGGAAAAGTCACCCATGGTGGGCTGTTTATGGAATGGGTTGACAATAATGAGTTGAAGCTTATTAATGCATCATCTTACTACGGGCAAGTAGTGATTGATACCTGGCCCCTACATGATCAGAAACGAGGTCAATGGTTTGTTGGTGCCGGCAGGTTAAAAATTGTTGCGCATTGATGTGGCCCATGAGAATCTGGAAGTCAATTTCTTAAGCTTCAAGCCCGTACCTTTTCACAGCATTTTCAATTGCCCGCTTGCTGGTATATGCATAGCAGTAAGTACAGCCGTATAGGCAGGTATCATAAAATCCCATATCCACGGCCTTTGCACAGAGGCATGCCGACCTTTGAGATTTATCTTTTCTGACATTGAGCTTCAGCCCAAACAGCTCTTCTATGAGCTCAGCATCTATGCAGGCACCAGGCTTGATCCCGACATTTGTCAGATCTATGCTTTCACCACATGTAAAGATCTCCATATTGTTTGCGGCTGCACTCTGGGCTACTGACTGTGCAAGATCCATTAGTTCTGCCGTATGTGTAGGGTGACAGAGATCTTGTACAACAACTCCTGTTTCCTTCTCCAATTTTTCCAACCTGGGCTTTACCTTCCCGTATATATCTAAAAAACTGATCACAACCCTGGTTGTAAAGCCGTTCAGCTTGTAGGCGAGAGCGTCAAATCTGTCCGCTAAATATCCTGTTGGGGTGATAGAACTTAAAATTAAGGGATCGAATCTCCAAACCACCCGCTTGGGGCCCACCAATTCACTTAACTGTTTAAACGTGGCTATCTTTTGCTCAAGTACAGGCATGCCGGGTTCAAACTCTCGGGGATAGTCATTTAAAGTGTATTGGAAATAGTAGTTATATCTCAGTTCAGTAAGGGCCTTTAGATGAGGGATCAAGGGATATGGATTCCTCGTCCAAAAGACAACAGCATCTACATCATCAGGTTTTAAACTGACAAGGCTCCTTTGTTTTGGATTGTAGGGATTTACCCGCATAAAAGAACCCTTGTCTACACATTTCATGAACCAAGGAGTGTAGAAAGCAGGTATATCCGTCCGGCGGCTTGCACTGATGATCATGAAATTAACTCCTCATATATTAAGCAATTAGAGAAAGCGTTTTAGGGTCACTTCTTTACCAAGTGCCGCCTGTCCTTTATTATAATTGACCCATGAGAAACTGCACCAACAAAGACACCACGACTACAATCAGTGATACGATAAAACCCAGTGTCATAGGGTAAACACCAGCATTCAGCATCTTCTTGAAATCGGTTTTGAGCCCAATTGCAGCCAGGGCCATAGCCATCAAAAACTTGCTTGTATAATTAAGCGGCATAGTAAGAGATGCAGGGATTAAGCCCAGCGTGTTACAAAGTGCACTTAACGCGAAAATGAGTATGAACCAAGGAAAGAGCCCCCTGACATTGACGGACTCCCGTGCATTCTTTTCTGGTGTCTGTCTGGCAAGTTTATAGGGTGCAATTAACGAGAATATAAGTGCAATGGGTACGATGGAAGTAGTGCGGGTGAGTTTGACGATGGTTGCAAAATTGCCTGCAGCGTCACTAAAAGCATAACCGGCGGCAACCACCGAAGAAGTATCATTCACCGCTGTACCGGTCCAAAGACCGTAGGCCAAATCGGATAAACCCATCCAGTGCCCCATCAAGGGGAAAAGTACAATCATCAAAACATCAAATATGAAAGTTGCAGACATAGCATAGGCAATTTCCGAATCATCTGCCTCGACTATGGGAGAGAGTGTCGCGATGGCAGAACCACCGCAGATTCCTGTTCCGGCAGCAATCAAGTTGCTGAGCTGCCAATTCACGCCCAGCAATCTTCCAAAGATTATGCCGGAACCAAAGGCCGCAGTCAAAGTGAAAACCATGACAAACAATGAATATCTCCCGACGGAAAGTACCTGGGTAATACTGAGTCCGGTACCTAAAAGAACGATCGATACCCTTAAAAGAGTTTTAGAAACAAAATCTAAACCTTTATTGACCTGTTTATGTGCGGCCGCAAAGGGATTGAGAACCATACCAATGCCTAAAGCCAAGACACTGGCACCGACTACCGGCACTTTTGCGCCCAAAAAGAAAGATACAGCTGCTATCAGGCAGCAAAGTCCTATACCTACTGCATAACCAAGTGTGTTCTGCTTGTTTTTCTGCATCTAGAATTCCCCCTTGAGTATGTATGACCGTGTTCTACTTTGATTCTAGGCCATGTTAGTGATAAACTCCAATTATGGTTAATGATATGGCGATAATTTTAATTTATCGATCTGGGGGATGAATAGATGATCGATTCACGGCTCACGGCTTTTATTACATTGGCAAAGTACCGCAACTACACTAAAACAGCGGAGATCCTGCATTTAACTCAGCCTGCTGTAACCCAGCAAATCCAGTATCTTGAGAGATTTTATGGGGTTAAGCTGTTCGTCCGCCACCGCACAGGAGTCCATTTAACCCCGGAAGGTGAACTTTTTCTCGCCTATGCTAACAAGGTAGATAGCCTCGCGCGGCAAGTTAAACGTGCACTTCACAATCAGGCATCTATCCCCAGGAAGCAAAGAATAGGGGCTACTTTAACTATCGGTGAGTACGTGTTACCGGCCATATTAAGCAAACATCGGCGCATGTATCCCAATACCGATGTTTCCATGTCTGTGCAAAACACCGATACAATTCTGGAAAGGCTGGATCAAGCCCATTTGGATTTGGGACTTATAGAAGGGCTTTTTAATAAAAAGAAATATGAATACCATTTGCTCAAAAAGGACCGCCTTGTCCTTGCAGCATCACCGAAGCACCAGCTAGCGCAAAATAAAGAGGTGGACATAGAAGCCCTCAGCCGGGAAACGCTGATTGTAAGGGAAGCCGGCTCCGGTACTAGATTGTTCTTTGAAGAAAACTTGCGGAAAAAGGGCTATTCACTGCGGGATTTTGTACCCTACATGGAGATCGGAAATTTGAATGCTATCAAAAGCCTTGTCATGGACAATGTGGGGGTATCAGTTATTTCCGCTGAGGTAGTGAAATGGGAACTCGCCAGTGGCGAGCTGTGTGAAATTGCCATCAAAGGGCTGGATCTTGAACGGGAATTTTGCTTTGTATATCTGCCCGACAGTTTAGCCAGGGATTTTATAAACGAATTTATGCATTTTTGCTACACTTATATAGAATCACTGGAACCTTTGGCTGGAAGTTGGGACTGAAAACTTGATATGCCTAAGCTTTTCTTCGGGTAATACACCGATATATTGGGGGCACTTTTGCCCCCAATTACTCCACTTGCCCACTGGAAAACATTTATTTAACGTTCACTTCCTATAGGCGCGTTGTGCAATAATTTGAAGCAGGTAACCCATATTCCAAAGAGAAAGAATATATGGGTGGTTTTTGACGTTGGCACAAAGAGGAGGCGGTGGAATGCACTTTGTAGTTTGCATAAAGCAGGTACCGGAGGGTACAGAAGTTGAAATCGATGAAGAAAAAGGAATTCTCAAGCGAGAAGGCGTGGAATCCAAGCTGAATGTCTATGATACATATGCCTTAGAGGCGGCTGTTGCTTTAAAAGAGGAATTTGGAGGCTCTGTGACGGTAATCTCCATGGGTCCTCCCCAAGCAGAGGCAGTTATTCGTGAATCTTACATGCTTGGGGCAGATGAAGGTTATCTTTTAAGTGACCGCGTGTTTGCCGGTGCAGACACCCTTGCAACATCTTATACTCTGGCTAGTGCCATTAGACAGCTATCTGATGCCGATATCATATTTTGCGGTATGCAGACAACTGATGGTGATACAGCCCAAGTGGGACCGGGTATTGCTGAGCTTTTGGGCTTACCTCATGCATCATATGTAAAACGGCTCTGCACCTTAGAAGCTGATGCCATCATACTTGAAACAGATATGGGCGATGGTATTGAATCGCTGAAGATAGAATTGCCTTGTTTGCTGACTGTCACAAACGAGATTAACCAACCCCGCTTACCTTCATTTCGCCTAAAACAAGGGACTAAAAACAGGCCGGTTACAATCTGGGACCACCAGGCTTTAGTTGGGGCCAAACAGGGGTACTTTGGCCTCGATGGCTCTCCCACCCAAGTTGAGCGGATTTTCCCCCCTCCCAAAAGCCAAGAACAAGTGATTTGGCAGGGCACTCCCTTTGAGCTAAGTCAGCGGATGTGTGCTAAATTAAGGGAGTTGAAATACATATGAGCAGAATGAGGGTAGAACACGAGCTTTGCACATTGTGCGGAGAGTGTATGGAAGTTTGCCCTTTTGAAGGTATCACAATGGAAGGTGGGCAAGTTGAGTTTACCGATGCTTGTCGTTTATGCCGAGTTTGCATCAAGGCCTGCCCCACAGGGGCAATCTGGCTGGAGCAATCTGATGCCGGTCCAATACTGGAACGGGATAAATACAAAGATGTGTTGATCTTCGCCGAACAAAGGCAGGGCAGAATTCAACCGGTTACATACGAATTGATTGGAAAAGGCCTTGAGCTTGCCCGTTGTTTGGGTCAGGAGGTAATCGTCTTCCTGGCCGGGCGAGATCTTAAAGCCCAAGCTCATGAGCTGTTGCTGTATGGGGTAAGTCGGGTCTACCTTTATGAGCATAAAGCACTGGAGCACTTCCGCATAGAGCCGTACACATCCTTAATCGTGGATTTAGTAAATGACACCTTGCCCAACATCTTATTGATGGGGGCTACACCGGTGGGGCGGTCCCTTGCTCCCAGGGTGGCCGCGAGGCTGAGAACCGGTCTGACAGCCGACTGTACTTCTTTGTCTGTAAAGGAAAATGGTGATTTGGTGCAGACCAGACCCGCCTTCGGCGGCGATGTTATGGCTCAAATCATTACACCAAGACACAGACCTCAAATGGCAACCGTGCGCCACAAAGTCATGGCCTCGGCTCCGCGCTTAGCCGAGCCAAAAGGTGAAGTTAAAGAATGTGCAGTAGATGAAAGTAAGTTAAAATCCGGGATTGCGGTATTGAAGTTTGAACCTTACCAAATTACCACTTCCATTTCCGATGCGGAAATTGTTGTGGCCGGCGGCCGCGGGGTTGGGCGTCCCGAAGGACTTAAACTGCTTGAACAGCTTGCGGTGGAAGTGGGAGGCGCCTTGGGGGTTACAAGACCTCTGGTAGAACAGGGGTGGGCAGACTACACTATGCAGATAGGTATGAGCGGCCGCACCATTAGACCTCGCCTGTATATCGGTTGCGGCATTTCCGGTGCTATTCAACATGTGGCCGGAATGCGGGGGGCAGAAGCGATCTTTGCCATCAACTCAGATCCCAATGCACCAATCTTTGATATCGCCCATTATGGGCTGGTTGGTGACATGTACGAAATCGTGCCGCATCTAATCGCAATGATCCGGGAAGGGGATGACCCTAATGGCGTATTCCAACTTAGTTGAAAAAGACATTAACTACCTTACTAACATTGTCGGCAGCGAAAATATATTTATCGGAGAGGCTGTGTCGGAAGACTATGCCCATGATGAATTAGGTGAAGCCAGGGCCCTACCGGAAGTTGTACTGCTGCCGGGTGATACAAAAGAGATCTCCGCTGTTATGCGTTATGCCCATGAAAACAGCATTCCCGTCACAACCAGAGGGTCGGGAACAGGTCTGTGCGGGGGTTGTGTTGCCATACACGGTGGCATACTTTTGTCCACTGCTAGGTTAAATAGTATTTTGGAGATAGACGAGGACAATCTCATGGCCACAGTGGAGCCGGGCGTCATTTTATTGGATTTCGCTGAAATAGTGGAGAAACGGGGTTTTTTGTATGCCCCGGATCCCGGTGAACAAAGTGCCACCATTGGCGGCAACGTGGCTACCAACGCCGGGGGCATGCGGGCACTGAAGTATGGTGTTACCCGGGATCACATAACAGGCATGGAAGTTGTTATGGCCAACGGTGATGTTGTAAATCTAGGGGGCAAGGTGGCCAAAAACTCGTCAGGCTATAGTCTTCTGCACCTCATGATCGGTTCAGAAGGCACTTTAGGCATTATCACGAAAATTACTGTCAAACTTCTACCTCTGCCGCGCAAGGTCTTGAGCCTGCTGGTTCCATATTCTACCTTGGAAGATGCCATCGGCACAGTCCCTAAAATTATCCGTTCACGCCTAATTCCCCAAGCCGTGGAATTTATGGAGCGCGATGTTATTTTAAGTGCCGAAAAATATTTAGGGGTCCAGTTTCCCCACAAAACATCCCCAGCCTATCTACTGCTTCGTTTTGACGGCAACAGCATGACAGAGCTTGAAAAGACATATGAAGTCGTTGGCAACATTTGTCTATCTGAAGGGGCGGAAGATGTCCTCATCGCCGATACCCCCGAACGACAAAACGGGATTTGGGATGCCAGAGGTGCCTTTTTAGAAGCTCTAAAAGCTGAAAGCGACATGGATGAGGTTGATGTAGTTGTACCGCGGGATCAAATTGCAGTTTTCGTTAATTACACAAAAGAGCTTGAACAAAGATATGATACTAGAATCCGCAGTTTCGGCCACGCCGGTGATGGCAATATGCATGTTTATATATTGAGAGATGATCAAGACAAAGCAGTTTGGCAAGCCAAAATGTATGAGATTATGCAGCTTCTGTACGCCAAAGGCAAACAGCTGGGTGGCCAGGTTTCCGGTGAACACGGCATCGGCATTTCTAAGAAAGCCTATCTAGAAGCGGATCTTGGAGAGCCCTTATTAGGGCTGCATCGCGGCATTAAAAGAGCTCTAGATCCCAAGAATATACTCAATCCCGGCAAAGTGGTGGATATAAGCTGATTTGGTATCTCCGGCTGTGCTCGCGGGGCTATTTACGGTAAAGTAAAAAAGCCTTGGATTCCGCTTGGAAAGATGCGGCTTCAGTCTGCCATTTGTTCAGAAGATCATCAACACCTTGTTCGTAATCTCTGCCATCAAGTGTTTTGCGCAGTTCATCTGTTCCTGCCAACAAATCTATATGGAGGCGTCCTGCGGCCTCTTGCTCCAGTGTGGCAATCCACTTAAAATCGTGGGGGTACAGCTTGTGAATTATCTTTAGGATATGGACCCCGCTGGCCACAGATTGAAACATTTCCCGATCTATTACATGGATCTGCACCCCTTGACATACTTTACCGGCATGTTTTGAGAAAGTCGGTTCGAAGAATACAGGCCTAAATCTGCATCCGGGAAGTTCAAGGGCATTTAAATGAGCAGCCAGTTTCCTGCCACTGATCCAAGGTGCACCGAACAATTCAAAAGGTTTGGTGGTGCCCCGTCCTTCAGACAGGTTGGTGCCCTCTATAAAACACGTGCCGGGATATACTACTGCGGTTTCCAGTGTGGGTATATTAGGTGAGGGCATGACCCAAGGCAGGTCTGTGTCATCTGCCCACATAGGGCGTTGCCAACCCTGCACTTGGCAAACAGTAAGCCTGGCGTTGATGCCCAACATTTCGTTGGCCCATAAAGCCAGCTCGCCCACGGTAAGTCCATGACGAATAGGTATAGCGCAGGAGCCCACAAATGATGTAAAGTCCTGTTTGAGGATGCCGCCTTCTACTTTCGTACCAGAAATGGGATTAGGCCGATCAAGTACGGTGAATTCCACGTCCGCTTCAGCGCAGGCCTCCATGGCGAGAAGCATTGTTGATATGTACGTGTAAAATCGCACCCCTACATCTTGGATATCAAAGACAAGGGCATCTAAATCAGCAAGCTGCCGAGAAGTAGGCCGCCTATTCTCCCCATATAAACTGTAGATGGGTACACCGGTGTCTGCATCACGAAAATCCCCTATATGCAGGGCATCCTGCACCTCACCCCTCAGCCCATGCTCTGGACTAAATCCTGCAGCTAGATGAAAGCCTTCATGTTCATGTAGGCCGTCCAATGCAGCTTTGAGGGTTTTAGTTACTCCCGTGGGATTTGTAATTAACCCCAGCCGTTTACCCACTAGTCCCTTGGCCGTCTTTGCCATTGCTTCTAAGTTGTCAGCTTCCCATGTTTTTGATCGTGTGCCGAGTATGGTATCTATTCCGGTAAGCACGGGGTTACGGCATTTCAGTCGATGCCGAAACCAGTTGGTGTCCTTCTTTTTTACAGCACCTTCCACAGTGATCCTCCCCTTTTTTAACTATGTCGTTACCTGTAAAGTGGGGGGTATGTGTTAGTTCGGATCAGACAGAAATAATTTGATTATATCTATGCTGCTTGTGGCAGGAATCGTTTGAATAACTCCCCCTGTGTCGTTTTGGGAAATGGCTATATTTTCCACTTGCCAAATAAAGCCGGCTTGTTCTGCTAAATCTAAAAAGCCCATGACTGTTCTTCTGCCGGGGTCGGCGATTACAACAGTACCGCCCGGTGCCAGTTTCTGCACCATTACGTCTACCAAATATTGATGCAAAGTGGGTTCATAAAGAATATCCGAGGCGAAAATCAACGGAAAGGTTCCCGGGAGTTGAAAATTCCGCCAGTCCGCGATCTCAAAAGCAATCCCCTCCACCTCATTTAATGCTGCATTAGCTCGGCAAAATTGCAGGGCATCGGGGATGTAATCTGTTTGTACGACCCGGGCACCTCTCACCGCAGCGGCAATGCCGCACAAACCGGTGCCGGCCCCAAGTTCAAGCGCTTTGATCCCCTTTATACTTTGTAACCCCCAAAGGTATCTGGCTAACCCTTGGGCTGATGGCCAAAGCTGGGCCCAGAAAGGCAGCTGATCTTCATCCTCCACTCTATCTAAAAGTATTTCAATATCGGAAACACTTAAGATTTTAAACCGCCGACCGGGTAGGTCAATATAGTTGATCAAAAGATCGTACTTCTCCTCTAAATACGCGAAAATGTCCATAATGTCATTATACCATAGGACCGTTTTCCCAGTAGGCGAATATGATGTGATCGGAGGTGAGTGATTTGCAGGGAAGATTTTGGCGAATGATGAAAGATGCTGCCGCTGATGAGGCTAAAACCATCAAGTTTTATCGAAGAATGGCCAAACGCGCACCCAACCGAGCTTTGGGTCATTCAATCAACTGCATAATCGAAGATGAAGTGGAACATCAACGCTTCTTTGAATCAGTTTTGGCTTGTCGAGATGTCAAGGATCGTTGTGGACAAGGCGATCGCCTAAAAGATATGAAATATGTCAAAAAGCAAATAGATGGGCGTACGATCAGAGTGCCGGAATTGCCAGAGCCCTATCCCCCCATCAAGGTTGAATGTCCCAATCTCGACTACGCCCGCCTGCTTTTGGATGATTACGCCGGCATTACAAGTGAGATGACAGCCATTCATCAATACCTTTTCCACCACAACAACATGCCCAAAGAATTTGCTGAGGTAGCTGAACTGCTGGAGGGCGTGGCTGTGGCAGAAATGCTTCATCTAGAGATATTGGCCGAGTTGATTGGTTTACTCGGTCAACCACCGGTGTACATGGATGGTCATGGTCAATTTTGGAATGCCGGCTGTGTGCCG
>JAAYQZ010000086.1 GCA_012519025.1 Bacillota bacterium | reverse complement strand
TAGAAACCTCTACTAATCCAAATTCTTGCTTTTCACTCCACTGGATCTTCGTAGTCACCCGATAACTTCTGACTCATACAGATCACAAGGTGTTTAACTATTAACCAACGGTGCTATGTATATACTGACTAACTAAAAACAGGCAAGATCAAGACATTATATTAGGAGGAGTGAGTGAACTGGAAAACTTCGTGTTTCAAAGTCCTACCAAGATAATTTTCGGTAAAAACACCGAAACACAAGTGGGTGCAGAGGTTAGCGCCTACGGAAAAAAGGTTTTGTTTCACTATGGTGGAGGCAGCATTAAAAAGACAGGCCTTTATAACCGCATTATTGAGTCTTTAAAAGCTGCTGGAGTTGAGTATATTGAACTTGGCGGTGCCCAACCTAATCCCCGCCTGAGTCTGGTGAACGAGGGCATCGAGCTGTGCCGCCGAGAGAAGGTAGATCTAATCTTAGCAGTAGGAGGCGGAAGTGCAATAGACTCTGCAAAGGCCATTGCTTTAGGCGTACCCTACAATGGCGATGTGTGGGACTTTTTTACAGGTAAAGCCGAGGCTGAAAAGGCACTTCCAGTTGGTGTTGTGCTAACACTCCCTGCAGCCGGTAGTGAAGCCAGCAACAGCTGCGTCATTACCAATGAAGATGGGTGGCTAAAACGGGGCTGCAGCAGTCAATTTAATCGTCCGGCCTTCGCCATCATGAACCCTGAACTGACCTATACATTGCCACCTTACCAGACCGCCTGTGGGGCTGCAGATATCATGGCCCACGTCATGGAACGCTACTTCACGAACACAACAGATGTAGACTTTACAGATATGTTGAGTGAAGCTACCTTGAAAACCATTATCAAGCACGTTCCTATCGCCCTCAAAGAACCCGAGAACTATGAATCAAGAGCCCAAATAATGTGGGCCGGTACTATAGCCCACAATGATCTGTTAAGCACCGGCCGCTTGGGCGATTGGGCCTCTCATCAAATCGAGCACGAGCTTAGCGGTATCTATGATGTAGCACATGGAGCCGGACTGGCGGTAGTTTTCCCCGCCTGGATGAAATACGTGTATCATCACGACGTACAGCGATTTGTACGATTTGCAGTCAAAGTCTGGAACGCGGAACAGGATTTCTTTGATCCCAAACAAACTGCACTTAAAGGTATTTGGCATTTGGAAAACTTCTTCCGCTCTATAGACCTGCCCGTACGTCTGGGCGAGTTGGGTATCCCGGACGACCGAATAAGGGAAATGGCAGACAAAACCAAAGCGGGAGAAGACGGTAAAGTCGGAAACTTCGTCAAACTCACCCATAATGATGTGTATAAGATACTTCAACTAGCAAAATAGCAAAGGAAGTACTCGTCGGCGCAAGAACTGTTAATCGCTCTTGCGCCCCAAAACACCATCAAAGACCGCCATTTAATTGATTTTGACGAGTTTTAGCCCATTCTTTTAGCCAGTGACGCTCATAATCCGGGATTGATCCACTCAACTCCCTGACTATTTGATAGCCACCTTCGCTATCTTCCAGTACAAACTCATATTCATTATAGTTGTGTTCATCATACTGCAGGATGAGTTGACCGTGAATTTGCCATTTGTTATGGGAAGGATCCCAAGTGCACTCACTGATTTCGGCGTATCGCTCTACCAATTCATCTTTCAACCAATAAACCTCCACTGTCCTTTTTGGTTTTATGGTTTCCCTCCTTGGTATAGTCCCCAGCCCAATCAAATACAATGTAAGGACTATAACATTCGGAGTGAGCCGTATTGATATATGCTTCTCGATTCCTGCGCAAAAATTGGCCTGCTATGGTCGGACCTGATATTTTTTGGGTTAAAACCATACTTGCTCAATTGAAATTACTTGACCTGGATCAATCCAATTGGGAGTTTGATACAGAGCTAGAAGCAGCCGTTTTACGGTTTCAAAGGCTGTACAATTTAATCATGGACGGGGTTATTGGGCCCTCCACCTTTCGAACATTGTGGTGGACAGCAACCACCCTTCTTCCTCCTGCAAGTCTTTCAAGTGAGCAGAAAAAGGCTACCGACGGTACACTGCTGCACGTGGACACAGGCAGAGGTCTTTTGCATTATTTTCAAACTGGCGAGTTGCGGGAGTCTTTTCCCATCGCCTCAGGTTCCGCAAACGCGCTTACTCCTTGCGGCTACTGGCATGTGATCTCCAAGGAGATTGACCCGGGCCCCCTGTTTGGCAGCAGGTGGTTGGGCCTTTCCATTCCTTTTGGGGCCTACGGGATCCATGGAACAGATAATGCCGAAGCAATCAGCAAACGGGTAACCCATGGGAACGTATACATGTTAAATGTCCATATTGAACACTTATTTCCCCTTGTGCCCACACATACTCCAGTTCTTATCACCGGCCCAGCCGCCACCGGCCGTATGCTTCAGCCCGGAGTATTGCCCGGCCGTGATATTCAACGGGCCCAAACTGTGCTGCAGGCTTTGCGCCTTTTTAGAGAGCACCCCGATGGGCACTATACCGGGGCTACGGCAGCTGCGGTCTACGCGTTTCAAGAACTGGAAGGCCTTTGGCCTAGCGGCAACATTTGTCCCTACACAGCCGAGTTTTTGGAAAAGGCCCATGATATAGCTGTGGGTTCTGTCTGTCCTTAGTTTTCAAGGCATAGATAAAACCGGCCATTAACGAAGCATAAACCAAACACCTCCAGCAAGCAGCACACCACCCACACCTTTCCATAAAGTGAAAGGCATAGGTTCTAAGTCAAAAAGGCCGAAGTGATCGATTACACATGCAGTGAATACCTGGGCTACTACAATCGCAGTGGTAGCACCGGCCACTCCCACTTTTGGTATACTAGCTGTCACAGTGAATATTATGGCTACACCGAGTACTCCTCCCAACCACGTATACCAAGGAGCGTCAACAATCTTACTGAGACTTCCTCCACTTGCAAACGGCAAAACGATAAGCGCCAGAATCGTACCAGTGATGTGCACCAGAAACGTGGTTTGCCAAAGCCCGGCAATTTTCCCCAAGGCAGAGTTCAATGAACCCTGCAAAGCCATCAACCCTCCGGCCAGTGCCGCGATTAATAAAGGAAAAACCCTGCCGGTCAAATTCCACCACCCCTTTTGTTTGCTCCTATAGTATTTGTATTTTTCTAGATATATTATCCTCGTCCCGGAAATACCACTTGGGAAGGGTTTTGAACTGCACACACGAAATACATAGACAATATCCTTGGTCAAGGAGAAGTGAATACTGTGTCAAAACCTCCCTTAACTTATGCCCTCGACATTGGAACTAGAAAGATCGCGGGACTTGTGTTGGAAGCCGTAGACTCAAACTATCGTGTTGCGGCATGCAAAATCATAGAGCAAGTTCCCGGGGCCATGCGTGATGGCCAAATCCACGATATAGGCAAAGTAGCCGCTTCAATTAAGCATGTAACCGAGGCCTTGCAGATGCAAGTTAAGGATCTTCCGCCGGAGGTTGCTGTAGCGGCTGCGGGACGAACGCTGAAAACAGCCCAAGGGACAGCTAGACAGACTATTTCACCCATGGTAGCCATCGACGATCTAACGGTCCATGCCCTGGAGATGCAGGCGGTTCTAAAAGCCAGAGAAAGTCTGCGGGGCGGTTTCATCGAAGAATCGAAACAGCAGTCCTGGGCAGCGCAATATATTTTTGTTGCCCATAGCCCCATGATTTATTATCTTGACAACGAACCGATTGGAAACCTGATCGGTCATAGGGGAAATTCCATTGGTGTCGATGTTATAGTTACTTTTTTACCCAGAGTAGTTATTGATGGGTTGTCAGCATCTCTTAAAGCGGCCGGCCTTATGCTGGGTTCTTTGACTTTGGAGCCGATCGCTGCTATTGAGGCAGCCATTCCATCATCTATGCGACACCTGCACCTGGCATTAGTCGATGTTGGGGCAGGCACATCTGATATTGCCTTAACTCGGGATGGTATTGTGTATGCCTTCGGGATGGTTGACGTGGCGGGCGATGAAGTGACTGAAGCCCTTTGTCGCTACTATTTACTGGATTTCAGTGAAGGGGAAAAACTCAAACATCAGTTTCAACGGAAAGCAAGACTCGCCGTTCAAAATGTATTGGGGCAGCAGATTTCTCCTGAGCCTGAAGAGGTAAAGCAGGTTATTGCACCAGTTGTAGCCACTTTGGCTGAAACTATAGGGCAAGAAGTACTGCACCTGACTGGTAATACACCGCCCCAAGCTGTTATGTGCATCGGTGGCGGCAGTCTCACACCTAGCTTTCCCGAACAGCTGAGAAAACAACTAAAATTACCGGCAAATCTTATTGCAGTCAGAGACCGGGATGCACTAAACAACGTATCCGGCTATACCCATGTTTTGTCGGGGCCAGATAGTATAACCCCTATAGCAATAGCAATCAGTTCCAAAACAGCCGTATCCGCTTTCGTCACTGTACAGGTCAACAATGAATCGGTGCGTTTATTGGGTACTCTCAAACCCACAGTAAAAGACGCCTTACTGGCGGCTGGCATTGGTCCATGGGATTTACAAGGTCGTCCGGGGACAGCACTAAGCCTGACAATCAATCGAGCACCCCGTATCATACCTGGAACTTTGGGCTCACCGGCACTGATTCAGGTTAATGGCGAAACAGCGTCTTTGGATACTCCGGCAACTTCCGGATCTAAAATCACTATTCAACCAGGTGAACCGGGCAAGGACGCGGCACCTCGCATTGAAGAGATCATCGAGCTGCCGACTGAAGTCGTGATTGAATGGAAGGGACAGGAAATTGTTGTGCCTCCATTGATTATGAGAAATGGCAAACCGGCATCAGGCCAGGATATCGCCGAGGATCGGGATGTTATTTATGCGACTGACAAACAAACTGTGGAAACCGCTCTGCAATGGCTGCATAAACGCGGTGAAATAGATTTAGGTACCCCAATTGACTTTACACTAAACGGTCAAACTTGCCGTCTCAGACCGAGTTTGGAGATACAGCTAAACGGCGAGTCAGTCACTGGGGATGCTGAGCTGAAGAACGGTGATCGACTGCAGGTAGAACCCAGGGACAGCGATACACTAACCCTTATGGACATACACAAAATTTGGAGCCATACGCTTCTGCCGAAAGACGCGGGCGACCAAATCACCATAACTTATAACGAGGAACCGATCGTTTTAACGCGGGACACAGTCTGGCAGTATACTCGCCAAGGGCTCCCAGCTTCACCGGACGATATTATCCATGATGGCGATAAGGTCACCATTGAGGCAGAAAGTGTCAGTGATGAAGGTGCGGCCTTCCTGCTGAACGATATTTTCCGTACTCCCGGTTTTTCCCCGCCTAAACCTAAACAAGGTACCGTACTGCGCATACGGCTCAACAGCAAAGAGGCAGGGTTTGTCTCACCCTTAGAGGACGGGGATGTTGTTGAGCTTTACTGGGAATAGCATCCTCTAACCCTATTATGTCATCTATCTTCCGATCCCAACAGCGGCCGCTTCGGCCGCTTTATGCCTTGGGAATCTGCCGATTCTTCACATCCGTCTTCTTCAAACACACAACATGCAAATGATGGGCGGGGAATTTTCGGCCTCACCAATTCAACATCTAGATCACATTTGGCTAAAGCATCAAAGTAGTCATTGGTCCGGCGATCAAGCTGCCTGATAATCCTATCTATAAGTTTTCCAAGCCTGTTGGCCCGACTAACTGCATCCTCCACTTGAGAGCGCTTGGCCAGAGACATTCTGTTAAACTCATCAGCCGAAATAACTAAAAGACGATAGGAATTGGTCAAACTGGTAAGCAAAACCACAAGTTGTTCTATGGTCTGCTTTGCCAGTTTGCAATCCCTTATTAACCAAAAATCACATTCATAAGCATATTGATCCGGCAACAGATGCGGCCGTTTACTAGGCATAACCCCACCTCCTATCGTCTACTGCTATACATATGTAGCTGGATCATGGTTAAGACAGGGTAAGTTATCGAAATTCACATGTGTGGTATTTCTCAAAAGCCTGCATAATATAGATGATTGAGTGCATACATGTAAACGCGGTCAAAGCCGCAAGCACAGTTGGCTGTTTGGGCGTGGACTATCTGTGGACAAAGGAGGTGGCCTTTCTTGGCCATACAATGCCCGCACTGCAACACTTATAATGTTACCTCCGCGGAATTCTGCAAAAAATGCGGTGCGTCTTTCAAGGCCAAATTGAGCAAAATAGACGCGGAAGAAACAGAAAAGCGACCGGGGTTACTAGATCGCCTCTTCAAGAAGAAATAATCAACGAGAGCCGGTGTAATCTGCACCGGCCGTCTCTTTTATATCCTCAACCAAATTAGCTCCTGCAAGTAGATCTCAAAGACTCCCCGAACATACCCTGAAGGACTCATTCGCCAAGTAGAGAACCAATAAGACGAGAATTCCCATATCTGGCAAAAGTGCAAGGAGATGAAATTTAATCGTGCGTTTTGATCTACATACCCATACAAACCGTTACTCAGGCTGCGCTAGAGCAACACCGGAGGAGATGATGGCCGCTGCCATCACTTACGACCTTGATGGAATAGTAATTACAGAACACAATGTTTTATGGAGTCAGGAAGAGATAGATGAACTGCAGGGGCTGTTCCCGCAGCTAGTTATTTTACGGGGTATTGAAGTGACAACGGCTAGCAGTGAACACGTGCTGGTGTTTGGAATTACTGATCCCACTTTATTTACCAACCGTATGGATGATGCCGTTCTCGGTCAAATCCTTAAAGAAAGGCAAGGGGCGGCTATTTTAGCGCACCCCTACCGATACAGCGATGTTGTGCCCCAACAAACACTAGAGTTACCCTTAAATGCTGTGGAGGCGGCGAGCAACAACATTCGGGAACATATGGAACCCCCCACATATGCTTTAATAGAGCGTTTGGGGATACCCGCGGCTGCCTCCAGCGATGCTCACTGGCCTGAAAATGTTGGTCTTTACGGGGTGGAATTTCCCACTCCCATTACCAACGAAGAAGAGCTGGCTCAAGCTGTCCGCGCAGGTGAATTTGATGTTTTTTACGACAAGAGGCGCATTGACACCATGAACACAGCGCTCGAAAAAGAAATATCCCTGGCCAAACGATTGTGGACACAGGGATATTCTAATGAAGAAATACGTGACGCTTACGGGATGTCTTTCTCCATGCTCGAAGCCTTACAAGTGGGCCGTTCAGTGAGATACGTAAAGCCCAGGCTTTAGAAGTTATAGATCCAACCCGTCTAAAATAGCCGTATCAACGAAGTCTTCCAATGAAATGGGTTCTTTGATTACATCTATTTTTTCCAAAAATAATGCAGTATCTTCCAAAGCCGCCAGGAGGTCGGGCCCAATTTTAGGTGTAAACGTATACTTGGCCATTATTTTTTCAGCCAATTCAGGGGACAAGTTTGTTTCTTTAGCAACCAGCTCCAGGGTTCTTGCCGGTTCGTTTTCCATAAACTCCAAGCTGCGCATGTGGGCACCCAAATACGCTGCCAGAATCTCCGGACGCTCTTTTAACAGATCTTTGCGCACTGTGGTTACCGTCAATCCAGGCATTAGACCAACACCATCACGCAGCACGCGTATTTTCCCCTGCATTTCAAGATTGGATAACACAGGTTCGACAACACAGGCTGCATCAATTTGACCGCCCATAAGGGCTGTAACCGCATCCGGTACCAGCATATTGACTGTGTGTACATCGGATAATGCAAGCCCGGCTTCCTCCAAAGCTTTGCCCAAAAGTAAGTGGGTCTCTGTGCCAACCGGTAGGCCTATGGATTTATCTTTTAGGTCTGCTATTTGCTGAAACGATGCGTCCGCCTTGGTCACCAAAGCAAACCCGCCGGGCGCTTGACTGTAAGCAGCAAAGATCTGCAGTCCTCTTCCACCGGCATAGGAAGTAATAGATGATGTCCCGCCCATGACAGCAGCTATGTCCAACTCCCCGGCGGCCATAGCTTCTGTCATCAAATACCCCGCCAAAAACTCCTTGTACTGCACTTCAATTCCCAAGGGAGCCAAGGCCTCTTCCAGAAATCCCTCATGTTTCATCACAATGCTGGGCACATTAAGCGGCATCGGGTTATAAGTGACTGTCAGCTTATCTTTCCCTCGGACCACTGCACCAGACACTGCAACTAAAAGTACCATAAGCAGCAACCTGATCATCCATTTTTTGCGATCCTTCATCATACTTAGTTCCATTAGCGGCTGTCCCCTCTCTAAAATCATGATACCTCTTCCAGCAACAATTTCACCAGTTCTTGTTTAAACCTATTGAATTCCATACTTGTCCGATCACGAGGATACTCCATTTGAATGGGTATTACACTTTTGACTGTCCCCGGCCTTTCAGACAGTACCACTATATGAGTTGAAAGCAAAATTGCCTCGTCAAGATCGTGGGTAACAGCTAACATGGTAATTTTTCGTTTGTGCCAAATACCAAGCAGTTCCTTTTGCATACGGGCACGTGTGACAGCATCCAACGCCCCCAATGGTTCATCAAGTAAAAGCACCCGAGGGGTACTTGCCAGTGCCCTCGCCAATGCTACCCTTTGAGCCATACCCCCTGACAGCTTTCTGGGGAAGGCTGCAGCAAAACCTTCCAGCCCCACCAGCTCCAAGAGCTCCGCCACTAAATCAGGCCATACGCTTGAATCTCTATCAGGCAGACCCAAACGAACATTGTGCTCCACTGTGGCCCAGGGAAAAAGCCGGGGTTCCTGGAAGATCAAACCCCTTTCCCAACCTGTCCCCTCTACCTGTCTGCCATCGACTTCAATTCTTCCCCTAGAGGGAGTCTCAAGACCCGCGATCAGTCGCAGCAGCGTTGTTTTGCCACAACCGCTTTGACCTATAACGGAAAAAAATGCCCCTTTGGGAACCTCCATAGTCACATTTTCCAACGCCTTCAGCCTGTTGTTTGGACCGCCAAACCACTTACTCAGATTGAGGACTTTAACATCTGCCCCTTGTGGCGAAGCGTCAGATGTCTTCTTCTGGCTTTTGCCAGTACAGAAAGTGCTGCTCAAGGACTCTGCACCCCCAATCAAATGCGGTTCCCAAAAGCCCGATCACCAAAATACCAATAAATACCTCATCCATGCGTACCAAGGACCGGGCAGACATAATCATGTACCCCAAACCACTTACAGCAGCCAGCATCTCTGCCGCCACTAAAGCTCGCCAGCTGTTGGACAACCCCAACCGAATACCTGTAGCTAAACTGGCCATAGCTCCGGGCACAATCAGTTCCCGCAGTGTCTCTTGTTTGGAGAACTGCAGAAGTCTGGCCACCTCCCAGTAATGCTGATCGATTTGAGTAACACCGAGGATTGTATTCATAAAGACTGGGAAAAAAGCGGCATAAACGATTACTGCAAGCTTGGTGGCTTCGCCAATCCCCAGCGCTAGAATAAATACTGGAATCCAGGCTATAGGGGGAATTTGGCGCAGAAACTCCAGGCTTGGCAAAACAAACTGTCCAAAGATCGGAAAGGCGGCAACCAAGATGCCTAAGGGGATAGCCAGCCCTGCAGCCAGGCCGAAACCCTGCCCGATTCGAAGTAGACTGATACTGATATGACGCCAAAGCTGGCCTGTGGTTATGAGACGGCCTAGACCGGCTGTAAACTCATGGGGAGTGGGCAATATTCCCCCACCAAAACCTCGCACATTTGTCAGCCACCACCAAATCCCCAAAACCATTATAGGAAGCGTGGCTTTGCGGGCCATTACACGCCATCCCCAATCGACTTTTTTGTCCAACCCTTATCTACTCCCTATTATAACACGAGTGTGCGGAATATCACAAACTATACCTTGAAACCGTTCTTTATCTTCGCTTCTATCAGATAGTTACCCTTCCGACCGATCATCCCAGAGATGAACATAGGTATATAGTCTTTGTTTCCAGGCTTTGTTGCAGGAATATGGACTCTTACAAAGAAAACCAAAGTAACCGGTTTCATCCATCTAGTGTAGCCTTAAGGGGTCAACAGAATGCCGACTAATGCAGAAAATACGATTCTTGCTTTACCGAAGGTAAAAGCCTGTCGCATTTTTTTTGAGAATGATGAAGTAGAACAGATTTTCGTGTCTGCGGACATCGATGCCGCTGCTGAGTCAAAAGAGCGGCTCCAGATGATCAAATCCCTTGTTCGTTCTATCATTGGTGCCCTCGCACTGGAACATGATTGGGATGTTGATTATCGGAAAGTCAAGATTGTGGATTCACTAGAGGTGCGTGCAGACCCTGAGAACCTATTTGATCAAAGGGGTAGGATTCGCATCTTAGCGGCGTATGTCAGATATTTGCCCCAACCCGAGGTGTTGGTAGAGTTGGGCCTTGACAACTCTATTTACAAAGGACAAGCCGTGTATGACAACGCGCAACCGCTGCAATCTGCGGTAAATGCTTTCTTAAAGGCGTTCCATTCTATGAATCTTGGCAAAGCCAATCTGCTGTTTGCCAATCAATTACCGGAATCTTTGTCTCATGGTCCTGTAGTCGTAGTGAAGTTTAGGTTAATAGACACCCACAGTCAAAGCACTGAGCTTTGGGGTATAGCCGAGTCCAAACAAGATTTGATGCTTTGTGCCGTAAGAGCCTGTTTAAGCGCCCTTAATCGTAAAATCGGCCTAACTAGACACTAATAATTGCCCGGCCCGATCTAATCCAACCCAATCTAACCGAACCGAACCCATTAAGTGATGGGGGAGGGTTCAACATGAAACGTGTAATGGCGATCATTTTTTCTTTGGCGCTGACCCTGGGTCATGCCATTGTCGCTCTTGCTGACACTGCTCGTCTCAGAGGATAGCACGTAGTTAAGCAGTCACTTTTCAGGCCGGGCATTTTTACCTTTATCCCATTTGGAGAATTGGGGAAAACTGCTGAAAACTAAGGGAGGACTAACATGCCGGCAGCGATTATTTTTAATGTATATCTCTTCGTTGGAGGGCTTGCTGCTTGTGCAGCCACCTACTGGTTTGGGGTTCACACGACAAATGTCTTTACTGTAGATATTCTTTTTATCATTGGTCTTCTGTGGGCTAATAACCGCCGCTCTGTTGAAACTGACTCAGGCGTGTTTTCCTTAAATTTCCCCCTTCTCATACCGATCATGGCTTTTAATGGCCCACTGGTGAGTGCCGTAGTTGCAGCCGTTGGTATTTGCGATCTCGAAGAGCTGCAGGATCCTTTGGGGATCATTCTTTACAACCGGGGGAGTATAGCCTTTAGCGCTCTTTTGGGGGGGATAGTATTTCACACAGTTTTGAACAATCTGGGCTTTACTCTAGCAGTACTGCTTTCCGCTTTTTGCTATTCTGCAGTTAACAATCTCTTCTTCCTCAGTGCCAAAGCGGTCCGAAATATAACAATGTCTGCCAAACAAAGTGGCTTTTTCTATGACGTATTGGAGAATTTCAAAACACTCATTCCCTCCGCGGCTTTAGGGGCTATTTTCTATTATACGTACTTATATCTCTCTGTCTACGGCCTCATCGTATCCTATCTAATCTTGCTTGCTTTGCGTTCACAAGCCCTATTTGGGCTCATAGATACGACTTACCGTCTTGCTTTCATAAAATCTCTTCTACGGGCTGTATGGGCCAAGGATCCTGAACTTATGGGACATATGGAAAGAGTCGCTTTTCTCAGTGGTGAACTGGCTCGCAAATACGGCTATTCTTTGTTTAAACAGCGTGCACTTGATGAAGCTTGCTATTTCCATGATATTGGAAAACTAGAGATTAAAGATGAGATCCTCAAGTACCCCGGACGGCTGACCAAAAGGCAGTACGAGACTATTAAGACCCATCCAGAACGAGGGGCCCAATTTATCCAGGATATACCTATTCCTTTACTTAATCGAAAGCTCATTGAGAACATCGTACTTTACCATCATGAGCGTTGGGATGGGACCGGCTATCCCAAGGGTCTAAAAGGGGAGGAAATACCCTTAGAGGCCAGGATCGTGGCCGTAGCCGATACCTGGGATGCTATGACCAGCGATCGCTGCTATAAGAAAGCTAAAAGCATTCCGGATGCCATCGAGGAATTGAAGCGAGTAAGAGGGACCCAACTCGATCCAGAAGTAGTCGATGTGTTTTTGTCTATTTTGGATTCGGTCTTAGAGAAAGAGCAGCGCTTTGAGGCCTCTATTCCTTTAAAAACTGTTCAACCTCCGGCCTAGTCGGAATCGCCGATTGAGCACCAAGCTGTGTCACAGTCAAAGCACCAACTGCGTTGGCAAACTGGATCGCGGTGTATAAAGGTTGACCTTCCGATAAAGCAACTGCCAATCCTCCGGCAAAAGCATCACCGGCCGCTGTCGTATCCTCAACAGCCACAGAATAAGCGGGGATATGCCGAATTTCTTGTTCCGTGGCCACCACCACACCATCTTCACCCAGTTTGACTAATACGACAGGAATACCCCAGCTGTTCAATTTTTTTGCGATCAACTTCGCATCTTCAACATTCCGCAGATCCTCTTGAGCCAACATCTGAGCTTCCACTCTATTCGGTGTTATAATATCCACCGATGTCAACAGGTTGCGCTTTATGGGCCTCATCGGCGCCGGATCTAATATTACTGGTACTTCTGCTCGGCCTGCAATTTTGATCACTGTTTCCACGACCTGGAGGGGGATCTCCAGCTGCACCAGCACCAATCCAGCTGTTATTATCACATCCGTAGCTGCTTCTATGTCCGATGAAGAGATCTGATTGTTGGCGCCTGGGACTACTATGATACTGTTTTCACCCTGCTCATCAACTACAATAACTGCACTGCCTGTAGGTGTCCCCTCTGAAATATGGACCATGGTGCTATCGACATGGTTGTTTGCAAGATTATCTAAAAGCTGCCGCCCGAATAAATCGTCTCCTACTCGACCTACCAGTCTAACGCGTCCACCCAATCGGGCGGCTGCCACAGCTTGATTGGCACCTTTGCCACCGGGGACTATTTGAAAATCGGAACCTAAAATAGTTTCACCCTTCAAGGGCATTCGGCTCGTTTTTGCCACAAGATCCATATTAATGCTGCCGATTACTGCAATATGGCCTTCAGCCATACGCTTCACCTCGCAATCTGCTTCAACCAGGCAATATCGGGAGTTTACCCGAAAGAAAGCTGTACATCTGCTAAACGCTTGCGGCTTAGACTTACATACTCCTCTACGATTTCATAACCCACATATCGCCTGTTGGAGTGCAAGGCCGCTAGACAGGTTGTACCGCTGCCGCAAAATGGATCCAATACTATATCATTCTTAAAGGTGTAAAGCTGAATTAAGCGGTGGGGTAATTCCAAAGGGAAGGGGGCTGGGTGCCCGACTTTGCGGGCCGACTCCGGGGGGAAATTCCAAACGCTGCGGGTAAACTCTAGAAATTCATCTCGCCCGATGGTGCTTTGGCGGCACTTTTTATCGCGACCGAAGGAACCCTTGCTAAAAACCAATATGTATTCGTGGACATCTCGCAAGCTTGGATTAGAGGCGGACATCCAGCTGCCCCATGCCGTTGAGTTGCCGGCACTGGCGCCTTTGTTCCAGATAATCTCACCTCGCATCCGAAACCCCATCGCGAGCATGTCGTTGATAAGAAAGGCATGCAGAGGAATATAGGGTTTGCGCCCCACATTAGCCACATTGACACAAGCACGCCCACCGGGCACCAGAACTCTATACGTTTCAGAAAAAACATCCATAAGCAGTTTGCGGTATTCATCTAGCGAAAGATCGCTATCGTAATCTTTACCCACATTATAAGGGGGTGAAGTCACCATCAAATGAATACTGTTGTTGGGTAAATTGCTCATGTGCCTTGCATCACGGTGATAGATGCGGTCGGCCAAAGCCGAGGGGAGGTCATTTACGACCAAATCCTCCAACTCCCCCTCTGCCAAGGTACCATACAGCCTGCTGTCATAAAACTTCGATGAGTCGTGATTTTCCCGGGCCCCCGCACCAAACGATCTGGTTGAAGTTTTTTGTGGCTTAAGGTGAGACTTTCCCTGTTCCTCTGTTGCCATTATATCTAATTAGACCTCCATTTCCACCTTCTGTCTGCTGGCTGGATCCAATTTTGATAGATCCGATATTTCGTACTTATTGCCATCGGCATCTTGGATAACAACGTGGGTGTCGGTAAACCACTGGATATCTGCCCGACGATTTTGCACTTCAAAAACCCTGGGCCCACGATCGGTCTCCACATGCCAGGTGAGCAGTCTTAGATCATCCTCGATCTCATGGATCTTAGTAATTTTCGGGAGAAAATATTCTCTTTCAAGTTCCTCTTCCAGTACAACTAGACTTGCTTCATCCATAGTTTTGTACTCCTGAATCATGCCCAGATAACGCCCTTCATCATCTTGGACGATAAGCATCGCATCGGATGCAGTGAGGGGGAAAGCACGCTGCACCTTCACTGGGCCCCACACTTTACCCTCTGCCTCCATGTATAAGCGCTCCCAACTATCTTTCCAAAACTTGATTTCTTGTGGGATAAATTCCCTGGCCTCCAAAGCTGTCAATTAAGCCACCCCCACAATATTACTACCCAGCTCAGACTGAATTTTAACCAGCCTGGCAAAGACTCCATCTAAAGCCATGAGTTCCTCATGGTTGCCTTCCTCAACAATTCTACCAGCTTCCAACACCAAAATCCGGTCCGCATTCTTCAGTGTTGATAATCGGTGAGCAATTGCAACAGTGGTCCTGTCCTGAATCAAGCGATCGATGGCTTCTTGGATAAGTTTCTCTGTCTCTGTATCTACTGACGAAGTAGCTTCGTCTAAGATCAAAATCCTTGGGTTCTTCAAAATGGCCCTGGCAATAGCAATGCGCTGTTTTTGACCACCAGAAAGCCGAAGTCCCCGCTCCCCGGTATGTGTGTCGTATTTATCAGCAAACCCCATTATAAAGTCATGGGCGTTGGCAGCCTGTGCCGCATAAATGATGCTTTCTCTGGAAGCATTTGGTACCCCGTACGCAATGTTTTGGGCAATAGTTCCATGGAAAAGCAAAGGATCTTGCAGCACAACTCCTATTTGACTGCGAAGCTGCTGTAAGTCGTAATCCCTAATGTCAAATCCATCAATCAACACTTGGCCTGAAGTAGCATCATACAGGCGTGGAATAAGATTTGCCATGGTTGTTTTGCCTGTTCCGCTGGCACCGACTAGACCAATCATCTCACCGGGCTTGATTTTAACATTGATACCTCTTAACACCGGTTCAGAAGCATCGTAAGAGAAATGCACCTTTTTGAATTCAATTGCACCCTCGACCTCTGTGGGCGGGGTTGATGCCGGCATTTCAATTTTCTGGTTCTCGGCGGGGGTATCAAGTATTTCAAACATACGTTCAGCCGCAGTCGCGGACTGCTGTACTGTGTCACTAAAAGCACTTAAACTGCGCAGGGGACTGTAAAACTGGTTCAAATAGTATAGAAAAGCCACCAAGTCTCCTACGGTTAAGGTCCCTCTAGTGATGACAAGGTATCCACCGAAACCCCAAACAATTAAAGTGCCTAACGCAGTTGAGAAATTGAGAAACGGCATGAAAACACTGCGGAATCCGGCCGCCTCTAGGTGACGATCCAGAAGCTGGTTGCTTCTATTGTCAAATTTGTCTATTTCGCCTTTTTCTTGTACAAATGATTTGACTACCTGAATGCCGGGAATCGCATCGGCAAGCACAGAATTCATTAGGGCTCTCCGCACCCAGACCCGGCGATATGTCGCGCGGATTTTCCGGGAGAAAAGCCTTGTGCCGATCACAATCAGCGGCATGGGGACCAAAGTCATGAGGGCCAGGCGCCAATCATAGCGAAACATAATGATCGCAACACCTATGCACATAACTATCTCATAAAGCAGATTCTGCGAGCTTTGGACAAGAAAGTTCTGTAACGTCTGGGTGTCATTAGTCACCCGGGACATTAAGGCTCCGGTGCGCACAGAATCATAGAATTCCATACCCAGATACTGCAGATGCCCGAAAAGATCGCTGCGCATATCCCTGACAACATGCTGACCCAGCCAAGCAATCAGGTAAGAGCGAGTTCCAGTAATAAGTGCATTGAGAAGATGAGCACCTCCCAAAAGCATGACCATAAGCTTCAAGCCGTGCAAATCCTTAATGATTAAAACCTCGTCAACTAGCTTTCCAGTAAGAAAAGGCTGTACCATGGACAAACCACCATTGGTAATTAAAAGAAATGTTGACAAAGCAGCCCACGGCCAGTAGGGCTTCATGTAACTAAAAATCCGGCGGATGAGGTTGCGTTTTTCCAAGCAGTGTTCACAAACTTGACGCCGCATAACACGCCCGCATTTGGGACAGCGTCGACTTTCCCTCTCCACACGACGCCTTTGCATCGAACGAGCTCGGTCGGTTACTTTCTCAAAGAGCACTGCCGAGGGCAGGCTGTCAACCTTTGCTTCGATGTCATCCATAGCTTGTTCTACATCAACAGAATACCTGCGCGAAAACCGCGCTAACAGAATTTTCTCTTCCTGGGTGAGCCCATAAATAATGCCATTTCCTATGTTATGGACCACTTCAAAGGAGCAAAGAACTGCTAAGTCAAGCTCTTCAATTGTGCTCAGACTGTGGGCGTCAACGTTAATAAGGCGATTGCTGGTTAAAACTAACCAAGCGGGTGCATATTCACCCGCATTAACCATATCAACCTCTAAAGCGTCAAGAATTTCCTCCCCTATCTCCATATTAGGTTGTAATGCCGAAATCACCTTTTCCATTAGCTCGGCCCGGCCGCGCCGAGTGGGATGTTGATCATCCCTGGATTGTCTTATTGCCAAAGTGTTTGGACCCTCCTTCATTTTGTCTCCCATTGATTACTTATGTACGGCAACGAATTCACTCAAAAGATCTTTCGTCGCCCATCAAGTAAAGCCTTCACAATTTAACTTAACGTTCACAAACCCAATAAATACCAAAAAACCGCAGGTATTTACCTACGGTCTTTGGAGTGGTTGCGGGGGCCGGATTCGAACCGACAACCTTCGGATTATGAGCCCGACGAGCTACCAGACTGCTCCACCCCGCGCCGAATCGTCTTTTGTGTTTACAATCAGTATTATACCATACTCACAAGATGTGTCAAGTCGGTCCGGTTTTCGACCGACGGGTCTGCACCAACATATCTCACTTATGGGCTTTGATTTTCGCCCATCCAACCTATTCTAGCATAGCACCGACATGTTGTTCACACACTATAGGTGGTCATGATAAGGAGGTGAAATACATGGGCACAGGCCAAAAGCGTAATGTACCGGTTAACCCCGCCGCCTACCAGGCGCTGGATCAGCTCAAATACGAAACTGCAAACGAACTCGGCATCCAGGTCCCGGAAAACGACTACTGGGGTGAACTACCTTCCCGCCAGTGCGGAGCAGTTGGTGGGAATATGGTCCGCAAAATGATTGCCGCTGCCGAGCAGTCATTAATTGAGCAGACCATTTCCGGAGTGCGTCAGGGCTTTCAGCAAGGACTGACCACCACTCAGGATCCCAGTAAAGTGAATGTAACTCCTGCCAATTAACATACTCCGTGAAACCGGTGGGAGTCAGCAGGGGTGGATCCTTCGGGATCCGCCCTTTATGTTTACCGGAAAATGGTAAATTACTTTGATGTTAACTCTTCCCTGTTAACTCTTCCCTAAAACTTGGTTTGGTATTACCAAACTCTATGTTACCCCATACCTACGCCCAATTCGTCGTAAAATGTTAATTTGCGTTCGAGTCAGCTGTTCACATTCCCCAAGAATAATCATCAGATCTTCTTGTTTTTTAGGGTCTAAAAGCTCCTGAGATTCGTCTAGGAGCTGCAGCTGCATCGCAAACTGCTCCAGCAGCCTCCAAATCACATCTTCCGGTTTCAATAGCTTCTTCCTTTCCTTCCCGCCTCACCCGGGCCGCTTGGTAAAATGCTGGTGCCGTATCAGTGCAGATCAGATAATGAAAAACCGCCCTTTTTGCAAAGAGCGGCAATTGGTGCCGGAGGCGGGACTCGAACCCGCACGACCTTAGAAGGGATCAACAGATTTTAAGTCTGTCGCGTATGCCTGTTTCGCCACTCCGGCAGACTAGCGAAGTTATTATACAACACTTAAGGATTCAGGTCAACATCCCTCGCCGAAATTCCCATTTGACTGACCCTTTTATTATGGTCTCTATGGTGATTTGCGGTCACCACGGCAGCTTTTGGTTAGGAGCCACCTTCTGCACTGTGGCCAAGACTACAGAAACACTCTAAAGCATCGTCATAACAATAGTCTGGGATCTTCCCCTGCGCCGCAAGCAGTCCAAGCACTAATTCACCTATTGGGTTATGGGCACCAGTCAACGTATGGGCCAGATTCGTGTGTAAACACTTAATACCTTCACCCCTAATCCCACCCACACCCGCTGTTTCAAGTACCTCAGATTGTCCGGGAAACCTTTCCCTTAACTCAACCAACACCTTTTCGGGAACCAGTGCCATCCTGGCCTTGGCATAGTCAGCATGGGCGGCTTCCCAATCCTGCCGCAAATTATCATTAGAAAGCATCTGTTGTTGGAATCTTCCTACCCAACCATCTGTTTCAAAATCCCCTACCGTGCGAACTAAAGCCGGACAGGTAAGCCAGTATAATGTTGGGAAAATCTGAGGCATCCCACTGCCCCAACGCAAGGGATAGGTTGCAATCACCTGTGGATGGTGTGCCTTACAGCGCTTCACAACCGCGACAACCCCCCGAGGTTTGCGGCCTATTTGGTGGGCAATTTTATCTAAATCATTAGGACTTAGCTCACCTTGCGGAACATCCAACAGCCCAGACCTCCCACCTTATGTTTTGGTATTCCACCCGCGGAAAATCACACAGAGCACAAACAAGGCGCCTGGTGGCGCCCTCTTAGCTTATCTCAACTAAGCTGTTTTTAATATAGTATGTTAATATTTTAAAACCGTGGGCCTCCACGACCTCCCCGCTTGGAATCCATACTTCTTCTGAGATCCTGTTGCCTTTGATCGCTGTCCTTGAGAAACTTGGAAAGCCTATCTTCAAAATCCTGGCGAGAAGCCCGTCGGTTGTATCTATTTCTATTATTGCCACCATCAACCTGTTTAATAGACAAACCAATTTTATTGCCATCAATATTAATGACTTTTACCTTTACTGTCTCATCTTGCTTGAGATAGTCATTGATATCTTTGACATAGGCGTCGGCTATTTCAGAAATATGGACTAACCCCGTTTTGCCATCGGCCAGCTCCACGAAAGCGCCGAAATTCGTAATACCGGTGACTCTCCCCTCGACAATGCCGCCGACTTCGATTGCCATACGTAAATATATGCCTCCTCATAGAATTTACGGGCCTTGACCCGCTAGGGTATAGTATACATTATCGGCAATTTAGTGTCAATAGATGCCACAACGGCAAAAGGGCACAGCCATAGGTTTAAACTAGAACCTTTGTGCCCTTTGCCATGTGTAATAATACCTAATTAGAATTCCACCATCGGTACGTCCCTGGCACTCTCTGCCGCTTCGAAATAAGGTCGGGACACTTTGCCCATAAGCCTAGCTATGATAACTGTTGGGAATCTCAAAATGGTTCGATTCCAATTTTCGATGGATTCGTTGTAGCGCATGCGTTCTACTGCAATCCGATTTTCCGTCCCTGCTAGTTCATCTTGCAGTCGCACAAAACTTGTGTCAGCTTTCAGTTCCGGGTAGTTTTCGGCAATAGCAAGCAGCCTGCCAAGAGCTGAATCAAGCCCTTCGTTGGCCTCTGCTGCAGCTTGGGGATCACCAGCAGCTAACAACCTGCCTCGCGCCTCTGCTATATCCGTAAAAATCCCTTCTTCATGGCTGGCATATCCTTTCACAGTATTCACTAGATTAGGGATAAGATCTGCCCTCCGCTGCAGCTGGTTTTCAACCTGAGCCCACCGAGCATCAACATTGGTTTCCAAACCAACAAGGCTGTTATACTGCCCCGCCACGGTAAATACTAAAACAAGAATTATTACACCGGCAATAATCAGACCCTTTTTCATACGTCACTCCCCCTTTGACTGTGATTAAAACTTCCTGCCCGCTCCACCTCCACCACTGCGACCGCCGCCAAAGCCACCGCCCCGGCCGCCGCCAAGCCCGCCACCCCGGCCACCAGATGGGCGAGAAGATCGGATCGTTCCAGGGTACATTGGGCCTGTTCGGGAAATAGTCCCCCCCGGACCGACAGGCCGCCTGGGCCCTCGGTGGTACAAGAAATAGATTATAGCGGCTAAGATCAGGAAGGAAATCAATGAAGCGCGAAACTCATCCTCTTCCTTGGCTGCAGTATAATGTTCGCCCGCCAGCTCACTTCTAAACGCCAAGGCGGCTTCCAAGAAACCTTTTCCATAATCCCCTCTTCCAAAGTGGGGTAAAGCAACCTGGTCAAGAATACCGCCCACTTTGCCGTCCGGAAGCACGCCTTCCAAACCATAGCCTACCTCGACCTGAACCTCCCGTTCTTTCAGAGCCAAAAGCATCAGTAGACCACTGTCCTCCGGTCCGCCAATTCCCCATTCGTTAAACAGTGTAGTTGCATAGTCCTTTGGCACGAAAGGCTCGCTGGATTCAATGGTAACAACTGCAAGTTCGATTCCTTGTTCATCTTTTAAAGCAGACGCCAATTCATTGATGTCATTCGCCGATGAGGTATCGATGACCCCGGCAAAATCATTTACAAAACCCCTTGGTGATGGAAAATCAGCATAACCACTGACACTTCCAATAGCGACCAAGAGCAGTGCAATCACTATTATACGCATCCCTTTAAACATGCAATACTGCCTCCTTTGCCACATAACCCCATGGCAATCGACAAGTATTTACCAAAGGTAGTGTGTTTTGGGGCTCTAACGCAAAAAACCTGATATACCCCCCTAAAAAGTATATCAGATTCTGTGCTCCTCTAACAGTTAATATCCTCCTCCGGCCAAAACATCGTTTGTCCCGGAGCGCTTTGGAACATCCAGAGGATCATCGTGCCCGGCAGGCCTCACCGGCTTATAAATTACTTCACCCGGTTTAACTAAACCAAGTTTTTCCCTGGCAACTCGTTCAATATATTCATCGCTTTGCATGTGCTCTATTTCTTCTCTGATAGCGTCATTACGCTGTTCGAAAGCAACGATTTCCCGTTGTATCCTGGTAACCTTGCTTTGAAGCCTAATTATATTGAAATAACGAACAGCAAAGCCACCGCCAATACGAATGCATATAATGCATAAGATAAAGACAAAGACTTTAGGTGTAGCCCTCCAGCGCCTTCGCGGTTGCTTGGATTGTTTACGTCGGGCAGCAAGGGAAATCACTTTTTCCGCCATCGGTTCCCCCTCCTTGTATGTCTAAGTCTTTCTGCAAGGGGTTTGGAAGCTCCTGCAATAAATGCTTAACGATGCCTAAATATCGAAAACCTGGCGGGCCGCCACTTAGATCTGCCGCCCCACACAGCCCTCACTTTGGCAATATTGGGCCGCACAATTCCGTGCCCAGTATGCCGCGGCCGGCTGTGACGTCGCCGAGCCAAATTCCAACGTGCGGCGCCTTCCAAAGGTATGCTTACCAAAAACCAAATACTTTGTGTCAAAGTTTTGAAAAAGGAGCCGATGAAATGCATTAAGGCTAACACCAGATGTCGAACGATCAAACTGAAAACACCGAAATACAACAGCAACCCCAACGCGAGACCCAAAAATACGTGAAATCTAAGTTCTGCCCAATTGCCCATGACCAGATAAAAATAAGTGACCGGTGTGGCCACCACCCAGAATAAAATATCTTGGACAGCGGTCACAAATTTTTGAGGACGAGTAGCCCGACGCCAAAGTCTGTAAAGATCAAAAAGCAGGCCTAAACTAAGGCCAGCGGCAATGGTTGCAGAAAATCCATATACCTGACTCGCCAAGGTATCCATCCATCACCCTCCCAATCAGATCAGGTGTCATCCCCCTATCTTTATGCTCAAAAGGAGCAAATTGTTAATTATTTGAACAGTTTCCCCAAAAAACCCTTGCCTCTTTTTTCACCGGCATCACCGATATATTCCATTGTGGAAATATGCCCTATTACATTCAGACTGGCGCTGTCGAGATTCAATTCTTTAATGTGCAAACTATCTCCACGCACTACCAGCATCCCGGCATCGGTTTCCAAGACTATCTCCAGATCATCAAAACTCTCCACGTTCAAAACACCGTCAATAGCTAGTTTTTCCCGGTTTTGAAGTGTCACTTGATGCTTTTTTCTAATGGATAACTGTCGTTCTTCCAAAACGTTACCCCTCTCCCAGAAAGTCCCATAGCTTTTCCCCTTGGTAAAGAATATGCCAAGGCCAAGCTTTTCATGCATTGCTAATCCCAGAGTTTTTTGATCTCGATATTCTTAAAGAAAAACTTTACAATGTCCTCCGGCTTTTTGCCGTCTTTTGCCAGCATATGTGCATCCCATTGACTCAGTCCAACTCCATGTCCAAACCCACTGCCTACCATTGTCAAGTTATTCCCTTGTACCTGTACCCGGCTAAGCAGCGTAGATTTCATCGTCATAGCATCTAAAGCAACCCGGAAGTCAGCTGCAGACACAACTTCGTTGCCGTTCGTCCCAACTATGCGAAGCTCCGTAGCACGCCCAGTCTTACCTTTTTTCTCAACTTTGACCTCCTTGATGTCGCCTACATTGACATTCATCTTGCTCAAGGTTTTTTGGACTTCTGTTAGTGGGAAGACAGCATGCCACTCCTTCACATCTGCAGGAGCATAGGGGTTATCCTTTACTTTGACACTCCGTATATAAGGCGGTTCCGCTTCTTTGAAATTCAAGCCTTCTTTGGCAGAGGCAGTGTGACCTCCGCTAAATGAATGAAACCAGGCGCGTACATACTGATCTTTGTATGTCATTACCTCACCCCGGGTCATTTCCACTGCTCTGCGGATGATCGGTGTTATGTTGCTGGCATTGTAGGCCTGGGCCTCTTCATGATCAGTTGATATGTCAGTACCGTGCAAGGCACGGGTGCCTCCTTTACTGATAAACTCCATTGTAAAGCTGCGGGCCAAGATGGCCTGGGCAGCATACGCCTCCAAGGGCCAATTGGGCTTCATTTCCCCTGCTACTACTCCAGTAATGTACTCTTCTATAGGCATATCCTTCTTTTCTTCGGTGTCCTTCATATAGACGCTTAGTGTAGGCTCTTCGGCAAATTGCCTGACTGCACCCTGTTTTGGACCAGGCCAGCCGATCAATAAAATCACAGCACCTACCACGACCAAAACTAACGTCGCAATAAACATACCGGAGTGACGATGAGAGTTCATAATTCTCCCTCCACACGTTAAAATGAGCGATATTTTTGTCCCTGCCAGTAGCATCCCTTTTAATTAAGGGCTTATACACATAAAATTAAAACTACTGGGGACAACAATTTACGGTAGGGTATAGTTTTTCGCTCAGTTAAGGAATTTTAGTTGGCAATTTATGCCTAATAGGCAGGAACGTCTGGTTTGTTAGCGAATACAAGCACCGATTGTCCACCTTATTTACAAGGAGGTTATACCGTGAATAAGAGCGAGTTAATAACAAATGTTGCGGAAAAATCCGGTCTATCCAAAAAAGCTGCCGGCGAAGCAGTGGAAGCGGTTCTCGCAACCATCTCTGAGGCATTGTCTCAGGGAGAAAAAGTTACTTTGGTCGGCTTTGGAACTTTCGAGGTCAGACAGCGTGCCGCTCGCAAGGGTGTAAACCCATCAACAGGTGAGCCCATTGACATTCCCGCTACTCAGGTACCAGCTTTTCGAGCGGGAAAAGGCCTTAAGGAAGCTGTGGCAAAGTAACAAAATCGTTTTTGCTAGGCAACCGGTTTATAGCAGCCGGCTTAGCTCCCATTATGTCAGTGGTGATGCTAGGCCGGTAATTTGCTATTCATTTTTATAAATCACCTGGTGCCCTGCACAGCGTTAACGGCACAGCGAATAGCTTTGCAAAGGAGCTGCTTACATGATAAAAAATCCCTCTAAAACACCTGCTTATCCACTGGATCCCTTGGTTGAGGTCATGCTGCGCCTGCGGGCCCCAGATGGTTGCCCGTGGGATAAGATCCAAACAAACGAAAGCCTCAGAAGGTACCTTGTCGAAGAAACTTACGAAGTGCTGGAAGCCATTGATGAGCAGGAATGGTGTAAGGTCAAAGAAGAGCTCGGTGATGTACTGCTTCAGGTGGTGTTCCATGCTGCCATTGCAGCAGAAAATGATTTATTTGATATCAATGATGTGGTTGAAACTGTCACAACCAAACTGATACGACGTCACCCGCATATCTTTGGTGACGGGACCGCTGAAGACGCTGATGCCGTCATGATCAGCTGGGAGAAAATCAAAGAACAAGAACGCAAAGCAATGGGACAAGAATATGAATCTGTTCTTGATGGTGTGCCAAAAGATCTTCCAGCCTTGACTCAAGCTGAGAAAATTCAAGAAAAGGCTGCCCGGGTGGGCTTTGAATGGGAGCATGTATCCGGTGCCTTGACCAAGGTACAAGAAGAACTGGATGAATTTCAAAAGGCTTACCAAGATGACAATCACAGCAATATGGTGGCAGAAATGGGTGACGTGTTTTTTGCTTTAGTGAATGTAGCCCGATATCTCGAAATAGATCCCGAGATGTCACTGAGGGAAGCCACCCATAAATTTATACGCCGTTTTCACTTTGTGGAGGAGTCTGCGGAAGGGCTGGGGCGTGATCTAACATCCATGGACCTTGAGGAGATGGACCAGTTGTGGGATAAGGCAAAACTAATGGAATAGCAGCAGGATACGGCGGCTGGGTTTGCAGCTTTAGGGGTTCATTTAACCCAACCCCGATGTTTGAACCACTTACCCATCTTTGTGCCTATTTTGGGTATGAGTTCTAGATCCCTTTGGCAAAGCGTACCTGTCCCGATTAAACCAATGATATAAACAACTGCTCCCAGTGCTATGGAAATTATAGTGCTTAGACCATTAGCATTAAAATTAGATAAATGATCCAATGACAAATCAAACAAATTATCATAGAGCAAGCTTACACTTAGACCCATGACAGCACTTGCCAGAACTGCCTTAGAAAACAGAACTCCAAACCCTGCTGCTAAACCTGCATGGCGGCAAACTGCCCTGAAATTGAGTGCTCCGGCAATGCTGAAGCCTACCAAGGTGCCCCAGGCCGCTCCTTTTATGCCGAGCTTCGTGTGGGCCGTTAACCAATAATTTAGTCCAAACTTAACAATCACTCCACACAAGAGGCTGTACACTGGTAGAAGCACCAGTCCCAAACCCTGTAAGACTCCGGAGCACACCTGAAATATCCCCACGGTCAGCGTTCCCATCGCTAAGATACGTAAAGGTTCAGCTACCTGATCATACCCAAACAAGAGGACAGATACCGGTTTCGCCATGCAAAACAAGCCAATTGAGGCCGGCACACCAAACAGCACAGCCACGCGCAAAGCTTCCGTAACCCTATATTGGAGGGAGCGGCCGGCCTTAAGTGCCCCGGCCTCAGCCACAGCCGGCACCAACGTAACAGCTAAAGCCGATGTCAAAACATTGGGCAAGTGCATCAATGAAAGTGCCATACCCAAATAACCCAGGGCTTCCCTAATTGCCTCAATATTGTGGCCGGCAATCCGCATGCGGAGCGGCACCAATCCAGTATCGATCATCTGCATCACCGGCCAAAGCAAAGAGCCCAAAACCAAGGGTAGGGAAAGGCTGAAAAGTCTTCTTAAAATTGCCCAACCTGAACACATTTTAGCACTTTGCCGTGCGACAGATGGACGCTTCCTTTGTTTTAGAGAATCCTTTTTTGTACTGTGGTGCCAGATCAAGTAATACGTCAGCAGTGCGATGAGCCCCGCTAAAGATCCCGTGACCCCTCCTAAAGAAGCCCCCGCGGCACCGTACTGTATACCTTGAGGCATAAATGCAGCAGCAAAGATCAACATCGCCGCTACTCTTACAACCTGTTCCACTACTTGCGATGTCGCGGATGGTGTCATATATTGCATACCTTGGAATAAACCCCGAAGTGCCGCAATAACAGGCAAGAGGATTAAGGACGGAGTCATGGCCATCAAAACCGGGTACGCCAGGGGATCCCCCACTACCTTAATTACCAGCCATTTGCCTCCTAATAGCAAAACCCCGGTAAAGCAGATACCCAAAAACAGCATACTCCCCAAAGCCCAGTGAAACACCTTACGGGCATTTTGGCTGTTGCCAATAGCCAACTCCTCTGCTACTAATTTGGACAACGCTACGGGCAAACCGGCTATGGACATTATTACGGCAAAACTATGAATGGGACGCACCATCTGCATGAGTCCCATGCCTTCATCGCGGATTATTCTAGGAAGGGCCACGATGTATACTACCCCAAGCAGCCGGCTGACGATGCTTGCAATTGCTAAAATTACAGCTCCCCTAGCGAAGGATTGCTTATTCAAGGCACGCCCCCCCATCACCCCAAACCTATGCAAAAACCGGGAGGGCTATGACATTAAACGGCAGTTATGTAAGTAAATGGCCAAGTCACCCGACAGCGCGGTTGCTTGGCCTGATAGACATAAGTCCCACTCTAGCGAACATATTTTTATTCCATTTGTTTGGCTAGGAATCCTGCGGCTGTCTCAGCTAATTTCAACTCAAGATTACTCATTCGATCCACTGTATCCATCGAACAAATCATAACCACGCCTATGGGATCCCCTTCCGATATAATAGGCGCCAATACCTGGTGGGAAAACAACCACTGTTCCTCAATATGAGCATCCAACTCATCGCTGTCATCAGTGGAAGGTAGGATCTTAGACTTACGATTTTGCATTGTATTTTCAACGTAACTAGGTACATCCCGATCCAACCACTGTTTTTTGGGAGCACCGGCAACCGCCACTACAGCATCCCGATCGCAGATAATGGAGATGTGGCCGGTGGCCTCAAACAGCGAGTCAGCATACTCCTGAGCAAAGTCACCCAATTCACCGATGGGGGAGTACTTCTTTAGAATCACTTCCCCGTCTCTATCAACGAAAATCTCAAGAGGATCCCCTTCCCTAATCCGCAAGGTTCGGCGAATTTCCTTGGGGATAACCACTCGACCCAGATCATCTATTCGTCTGACTATGCCAGTTGCTTTCAAACAGCACCCCTCCTTTGTAATGGGCGCACACAGTTGTCAATGATAGTATATAGTTCCGCTTACTGTTTTATTCATAACTCCTATACCTGTGCCTTTACCGCTTGCAGTTCATAAAGAGCAAGCACGATTTCTTCCACATGTTTAAGCAGTGTCTGATCATCAAGCATCTGGCTCCTGAGCCGCATTTGTGATGGTGGATTGCCCATTAAGGCAACCCTTCCGGGGAAAACATGCTTGACTTCTTGAGCCATTCGTTCCGTTATAGAAACACCTGACAGCATACGGATGATGATCTGTTCCCGATTTTGGGCTATGGAACCAATCCCCACCATTTTGCTCATAGCCTTGATTCTGGCAATAGCTATGATGTTGTATGTTGAAACAGGTGCCTCTCCAAAGCGATCTTCAATCTCGTCTAATAAATCGTTGGCCTCATCGGGGGCCGCGACTGCTGCCAGTCGTTTGTACAACTCGACCTTTTGGGTAATGTCAGTTACATATGTGTCCGGCAAATAGGCATCAACATCCAGATCGATCACAGCCTCTGGGGGCTCTTGACGCGATTCTCCTTTCAACCTGCGTACGGCCTCATCCAGTAGCCGACAGTATAGTTCAAACCCAACAGAAGCGATAAATCCATGCTGTTCAGGCCCAAGCAAATTGCCGGCTCCCCGGATCTCAAGATCTCGCATGGCGATTTTAAAGCCTGAACCCAGTTCCGTAAATTCTTTGATGGCCTGCAAACGCTTTTCTGCCACCTCTGTTAGTAATTTGTCCTTTCTGTAGGTAAAATACGCATAAGCTACCCGATTTGTCCGACCCACTCGACCCCTTAACTGATATAACTGTGCCAATCCCAGGTAATCTGCATCATAGACGATCAAAGTGTTAACATTTGCTATATCCATTCCTGTCTCGATGATAGTGGTACAAAGCAAAATATCGTATTCCCCATGCAGAAAGTCCAGCATAATCTGTTCTAAACGGGTTTCATCCATCTGTCCGTGGGCTACCGCTACTCGTGCCTCCGGAGCCAGTTGTGCGATATGGGCCGCCATCCTATCAATACTTTGCACTCTATTGTAAACAAAATAAATCTGTCCCTCCCGGGCCAGTTCCCGGTAAATGGCCTCCCGAATCACCTCATCATTGTATTCAATGACATAAGTGCGGATGGGGTAGCGATTTTCCGGCGGTGTTTCAATTAGGCTCACATCCCGTACACCAACCAACGACATGTGCAAGGTCCGGGGAATGGGTGTTGCTGTTAAAGTCAGCACATCAACAGTTTGTCTAAGTTCCTTAAGTCGTTCCTTTTGGACAACCCCAAAGCGTTGTTCTTCATCAACTATAACTAGGCCCAGATCTTTAAAGTGTACATCTTGGCTGAGCAGCCGATGTGTGCCAATGATGATGTCTATACCATTGGTTTTCAATAATTCTAGACTGTGATTTTGTTCTGCCGGTGTTTGAAATCGACTTAGAACGTGGATCGTCACGGGGTATCCTTGGAACCGATCTACAAACGTCCGATAGTGCTGCTGCGCCAAAATAGTAGTAGGAACAAGCACAGCTACTTGTTTGCCGTCCATAACTGCCTTAAAAGCCGCCCTGATAGCTACTTCGGTTTTCCCATAACCCACATCACCGCACAGCAGTCTATCCATGGGCCTGGCTGTTTGCATGTCTTTTTTCACCTCTGCCACAGCCCGTATTTGATCCGGAGTTGGCTGATAAGGAAAAGACTCCTCGAATTCCCTTTGCCAAAGGGTATCCAAGCCAAACTTATGGCCGGGCATAGACTGCCTTTTAGCATATAATTCAATCAATCCCTCAGCTATCTCTTGAACAGACTCTTTAACCCTGTTTTTGACTCTTGCCCATTCGCCACCACCTAATTTATACAGCTTAGGTGCGTCGCTATCGGAACCCACGTATTTTTGCAGCAAGCCAACTTGTTCAGTGGGTACATATAACTTATCTGTTCCGGCATATTGGACTACCAAATAATCTTTGTGAACCCCGGCCATTTCCAATGTCTGTAGACCCTGATAGCGACCTATACCATGATTGACGTGAACAACGTAATCGCCTTCTTTGAGCGCAGCGAAATCGGTGAGTCTGACACCGTCTTCCACGCTGCGCATGCGCCGAGTTGGTCTGGTCTTACCGAAGATCTCGTTTTCTGTCAGCACTACCATCTTGATCTCGGGTAGTTCAAATCCTGTTTCAAGATCGGCCACACTCACCAACACACTACCTGGGGCCAGTTGGGAATTAAGCTCAGGCACAAATGTGGCGAATATATCGTAGTCGGAAAGACTTTCCACTAAACGCCGTCCCCGTTCCTCTTGGGAGACAACTATTAAAATACCGAACCCATCCTTTTTCCAGCGCTTTGTACTGGCCCTCAGTAGATCCAATTTGCCGTGGAACAGCTCAGGTGACCGGGCATGCACGTTGATCACTTGGCTTGGCTTAGTGCCCGGTGCCCGTTTGGATAGTGCGGCCAGATAGAAAATGCTGTGTCTGCTGGCACTGTCCATCAACCCATACCAGTCGATATAATTATCAACGACTCCGGGCAGGACGTGTCCTTTGTCCAGAAGGCTCTTAAAGGAGTGCTGAAAATCTTCTCCGAATGAGCGAAGATGCTCATGGGCACGGGCCGGTTCGTCAAACAAGACATAACTGCCCGGCATATAATCCAGTAGAGTTACAAGTTCGTTATAAAAATAGGGCCGATATTGGCCGGCTCCATCAAATGAAATTCCCGCCTGCAGTTTCTCCAGATGGGCACCGCAGTGCTCCTGCATTACAAGGGCTCCCTCATCGTTGCCGGCACGCCTTAGACGACGGGTCTGCAGCTCTATTTGCCCTTCCAATCGTCCCAAACCTTTTGTTAGATCCTCAAACGGTAAAATAAACTCTGTTGCCGGTACAATTTCAAAATCCGTGATGTTGTTTATTGATCTTTGGGTTTCAGGATCAAAACATCTTAAAGAATCTACTTCATCGTCAAAGAGTTCAATCCGCACCGGATAATCCTCAGTAGGTGGATAAATATCAATAATTCCGCCTCTAATGCTGAACTGAGCCGGGGCCTCCACCAAGTGTTCTTGGTTATATCCCAATCTCACCAGCCTTGACGCTAAGCTATCTATATCCACCCGACTGTCCATTGTCACCTCAACGACAGCAGAATGCAAAGTCTTGGGTGGAATTAGCTTTTCCGCCAATGCCTGGACGGGGATGATTAACACCGGGGCTGCGTGCTTATTAATGGCTGAATAAGTACGCAAACGATGGTGCAGTAGATCCAAACTTCGTGCCGCTTCCTCAAAAACAAAAACATCCTGAGCAGGGAAATAATATATTTCATTTTCAGGTATAAAGGTAGCCAAATCCGTGATTAATCTTTTCGCTTGGTAAGATGTGTATGTCACAACAAATAACGGCCGTTTTGCAAGCTCGGGGTTTTCCAAGATTTCTTGGCGAATCCCCGCGATGTAGCTGGCCTTTTGGGAACCCACCAAACCAACTACGGCTTGCTCCGATAGGCCCCGTTCCAGCCCCAGCCGAATTTGTTTGAACTCCGATGATTCAATAATACGGTTCAAAAGTCCCTGCACACCCATATAGTTACCCATCCCCCTCCCAAAAGACATAGGGAAAAGGGCTTTATCAAGCTAAAGCCCGGTTTGATACTGCATTATTGCTAAGTTCGATGTAAGATAGACATATTCCAAAAACTGTGTAGAAGACCCGTTATAATTATACCGAGCAAAGGACCAAGCCCCTTGGCAATTAAAAGCGCGGTAATACCGCCAAATACAGCATGACCCGCCAGGGCAGCCAAAGACGCTAGCCCGCGACCTGCAGGCCGCACACCCGGATTTGCCAAATAATCATAGGTAGCTTCCAAAAACCCAAATGAGACGTGAACGGCTAGCAAAGGGGCTGCAAACTTGATCGCAAATCCCGTTTTCAATCCCTCTTCGACAATAGGAATAAGCAGCCTGATAGCCTCTTCACCATATCTTCCCACTGCCCAGCGGTTGAAAGCATAGGCTAAAAAGGCGGCTAGCCCCGACAAGACTATCGCCTTCAAACCTTCAAAGTAGTTCAATAATTATGTCTCCTAAAGGGTTAACATGAATGACTCCACAGTAGTAAGTTAGGCTAGAACCGGCCGGTTTATGCATCACTGCTGTTGTCTGAAAGAGAAATCCCATTGAACTTAGCCATAGCAGATTCAATTCCTTCCCGAATCCAGATCTCTGCGGCCGATACGGCTGTATCTAGAACCTCGTCAATGATCTTAAGTTCCTTAGGCGTGAAGTCTTGAAGCACATGATCAACTACTTCAACGCCCAAAGGCGGCCTGCCGATTCCAAGTCGCAAACGGTGAAACTCTTCTACCCCCAAAGCATTAATAACCGACAGGACTCCTTTATGTCCTCCGGCGCTCCCTTTCCGCCGCAAACGCAGCTGCCCAACGGCTAAATCAAGATCATCGTAGACCACCAGCATATCGTCGGGATCCAAATGGTACGCAGCCAGTACCGCCCTTGCAGAACGGCCGCTGTTATTCATATACGTTTGGGGTTGAACAAACACAATATCTGTGCCATCCACCGAAATTTCGCTGATTCTTGCATGGTAGCGGTAGAACCAATTATCGATTTTTAGACTCTCGGCCAAACGCCCCAACAACATATAGCCCACATTATGCCTATTGTGGGCGTAAGTTGGACCTGGGTTTCCCAACCCAATAATTACCTTCATAGAACTTGTCGTCTCCATAACGCAAAAATGCGCAGCTTTAATCCGCCACGCATTTGCATAACGTTTTTCGGCAGGATTTATTCATCCGCCTCTTCCGTCTCTTCAGTTTCCATCTCAGCTTCCTCAACATCGATGTCTTCCTCGTCCTCGATTTCGTCCTCATCGACCTCTTCTTCGAGCTCCATGGGCTGGACAATGGAAACAACAGTCTCATCAGGTTCGGCCAAAACAGTAATACCGGGCAAACCTTCCAGATCCTTGATCTGCAAAGAGTCACCCACCGTCAGGCTGGAAATATCTATCTCCAAACTCTCTGGGATGTTCATAGGCAAACAAGATACCTCTACTTCCCAAAGTACCGGGGCAACTACCCCTCCATCCTGAACCCTATCCGCCTCTCCGATGAGTTGAATCGGCACCATAACACTAACAGCTTGGTCTAAGCGTACTTCGAGAAAATCGACATGAACGGGGGTGCCTAGTACAGGATGCTCTTGGAGTTCTTGAACTAAAACGGCTTTAGATTCGCCTTCAACATCCAAAGTTACCAACCTGCCGGCTCCACCTTCACGCAAAAGCTTATCAAGCAAACGAATATCTACTTGCAGATTAAGATTTTCCTCGCCTGACCCATAGACAACACCGGGAATAAATCCCGAACGACGCAATTGACGGTTGGCACCTTTGCCGGTTGCTTCCCGGCGCCTGGCTGCCAACTGGAACTGTCCCATACGTTGTGTCCTCCCTTAATTAGCAAACAACTTTACAAAAATAGGTAGATGCATCCACCTTTAGCTATGATATTATATCATTGACACCGGAACCGGTCAACAAACGCACTTTCCCACGGGACTTTCCCTTTGGCTGGATACAACTCACCAGCCGCTTCTTAGTCAAACAGCTTGCTTACCGACAATTCCTCGAAAATCCTGCGGATAGCCTCACCAAACAGTGATGCAACCGAAAGGACTTTTACCTTTTCAAGCTGCTTTTCCGCCGGTAGAGGAATACTATTAGTCACAACCACTTCCTTTACAGGGGATTCGGCTAATCGCTCTGTTGCCGGTGGCGATAATACGGGGTGACTGCAGCAGGCGTACACTTCTTTTGCCCCCCGCTCCACAAGCACACGGACAGCCTCGCAAATAGTACCGGCAGTATCGATGATATCGTCAATGATTATAGCAGTTTTTCCTTCAATATCGCCGATAACGTTTGTTGCCTCGGCAACGTTGGGTGCCGGTCTGCGCTTGTCAACTATGGCTAAGGAGCAATCGAGACGATTCGCAAATTCCCTGGCCCGAGATACTCCCCCAACATCCGGTGATACAACAACTACATCGTCAAATTCCTTCCTTTGGAAATAGTCTGCCAATATAGGCATGCCCCTAAGATTATCAACCGGTATATCAAAAAATCCTTGAATCTGGCCGGCATGCAGATCCATTGTCAACACTCGGTCGGCACCGGCGGCAGTTAAAATATTGGCAACCAATTTGGCACTGATAGGATCCCTCGGCTGAGTCTTCCTATCCTGGCGAGCATACCCATAGTAAGGAATTACGGCGGCAACTTCCTTGGCAGAGGCCCTTTTGAAAGCATCGATCATGATCAATAGCTCTAATAGGTGGGTATCTGTTGGTGCAGAAGTGGGCTGTACCACGAAAACGTCAGCACCTCGGACTGTTTCACCAATGCGGATGTTGATTTCCCCATCTTTGAACCGTCTGACTTCCGATTGGCCTACAGTGGTGCCTAAGTATCTAGCTATGTCGTGGGCTAAATCCGGGTTGGCATTCCCTGTAAATATTTTAAGCTTTTTATAATTGTGCCTGATAGCCAACTTGTCACTTCCTGTTCTAAGGTATTATTGAATGTATCCTCCCGACATATTCGAGAACAGATTCACTACTCCTCTTCGCTGCGCCGTTTCTTTACCTTTTTGTGCGCCCAATCGGCGATGTTCTTTTGGCGATTTCTGGCTACCGCTAATGCGCCGGGCAAAACATCACCGGTAACAGTGGAACCTGCGGCAATGAAGGCACCTGCACCTATTTCAATTGGTGCCACTAGGTTGCTGTTGCTTCCGATGAACACATCATCTTTGATTGTGGTGCGAAATTTCTCCACCCCATCAAAATTGCAGGTGATAGCACCTGCTCCTACATTCACTCGTTTACCCATATCGGTGTCTCCAATGTAGCTCAAGTGGGGCACTTTACTGCCTTCATCGATTGTGGAATTTTTAATCTCGCTGAATGGCCCTACCTTCACACCGGCTTTTAGATTTGAACCAGGCCTAATATAACTGAAAGGACCTATCTCACATTCCGGACCAAGAGTGCTGTCCACTACTGTCGATTGGCAGATACTGGTGTTTTCCCCCACCTGCACATTTTGCAGGCGAGTGAAAGGGCCAACCACTGAACCACTTCCAATTACAGTATTCCCTTCTATGAAAGTAAAAGGCATAAGTGTCGCATCAGGGGCTATTTCGGCAGCGGCATCTATGTAGATATTTGCCGGATCCACTAAAGTAACACCGGCCAGCAACCACTTTTCCCGCAGGCGGTCCCGCAAAATCCGTTCTGCTTCGGCTAACTGTATTCGATCATTGATACCTAGGGCTTCCTCAGGAGCATCATGCTTGAATACCCCAACTTTGCCGCCAGGCACGTTCCGGAGAATGGGCAATACATCGGGAAGATAATATTCTTTTTGCAGGTTGTCCGGAGTAACGTGGCCGAGTGCTTTAAATAGCGCGGTACTGTCGAAAACAAAGCTTCCACTGTTGATTTCCTTAATCAACTTCTCGGAGGGTTCCGCATCTCGTTGTTCCACTACTTTTTCAAGATGACCGTTGGCATCACGGATAATGCGTCCGTAGCCAGTTGGGTCTTCCACTTCCACTGTCAGAACTGTTCCTAGGGCTCTTTGTGCAGAATGATAATCAATAAAATTCCGTAGGGTTTCCTCACGATACAGCGGCGCGTCTCCTGTAAGCACCAAGACCGAACCTTTATATCCTGTCAATGCCTTTTCGGCTTGCATAACGGCGTGCCCTGTCCCCAGCCGCTCTTGTTGTGTTACATATTCTATATCAGGGCCCAAATCGGCATCCAGACCGTCAGGTCCCACCACTACCATAATCCGCCTTACCCCGGCACCTCGCAAATTGTTCACCACATGCTGAATTATGGGAACCCCACAGATAGGGTGAAGAACCTTGGGAACAGCAGACTGCATGCGTGTACCTTTCCCGGCAGCCAGGACTATTGCTACTATTGACATAAACAACTCCTCCCACCGCTGCCCGCGGTTTGATTTGTTTTCGCTGAAACATCCAATGTAGAATTTCGTTAATCCTTCACATAGTCCTGCCAAAGCTTTTTAACGCCATGAGGCCCGCCAAAAAGGCGGGCCGTCAAACCAAACCATTGTCACATATTCGAAACGCACTTTAGTTGGAGGTTGCCTGATCAATCAGGGCCTGCTCTGCTGCGGCAATCATCTTGCGCACCATATTGCCACCAACTGCGCCACAATCCCGGGAAGGAACATGGCCCCAATATCCATCTTCTGGTACCTGAATGCCCAGCTCGTTGGCTGTCTCAAACTTGAACTGTTCCATAGCGTTGTACGCGTCTGTTACCACTAAGACATTGCGTTTCTGACCAGTACCCATGATTCACCTCCTGTCGGTTTCAGTACTAGTCTTATACCTATAGGAGGTGATTATTCTGGCGGTTTGTTGGTAGAGCTGCTAACTTACTTGACGAAACCCAAACGCTCCTAGACCTGCAACTCAGTGGTAATGTATCTCGGTGCAAGTCACACCTTCATCGGTAGTTCCCCCTGATGCCTCCAACACCTGGCGGGCCAACTGCAAATCACTAGGTTTGTCGACATCAATACTTACTTGTGGGTAAGGTGAGATAACGCCTACACCTCTAAACTGCATTATGTCTTCTACACGCGACTCAATTTCACCAAGGCTCAACTGCTTCAAAACAAACTTGACGATGAATTTCAATCCCAAAAGTCGGCTGAGCTTTAAGGGATTTTTGCGCATGGAGATGGCCTGCTCTATCTTCGGTTGGTAAATTTGAAAGACTGACGGTGAGACTAAAGCCATATTTCCCCCAGTAAACACACCCTCCCGCAGCCTAAAATACGTTCGTTTCACTCCGGGGAATTCGTGATCGCTGACATCTCTGCTGATAATCGGGTAGTAGACATCTGCTTCCCGGCCTCGACAACGCAAGATAAAGTCCGAGACCGCTTTAGGATTCAATAGCGGGATATCTGATGTAACTATTAGCACCTTCTCACAGGTCCCTAAGGCATCTATGCCCCTTCGTATGTTTTCCAGGAGACCCTCCCCGGCCTCAGTAAAGTAAATTTTGTCCTGCCGACAGCGGGGTTCATACGATAAGATCCCCGGTGGGGCCACAACCATGATGCGTTGGATCTCCGGGACTGCCGCCAGTGCATCCAAAACATAGTGTGCCATTGGGCGCCCTGCTATGTCAATACTGGCTTCATAGCAGCTGCCATCCATTTCCCGCAACCGGCCGGTATTTCTTGCACCTGCCAACACCACCGCATCAACCGGGATCATGATTCTTCTTCCTCTTTCAATTCTTCTTGGAACACATCCAGCAATTCGCTTTCGGCATTTTCAATATGTGCCTCTGCCAATTCCCTTGCCAGGCACGGTTTGCGATCACGCAGCGCTTGAACAAGTCCTCTGTGTTCAATGACAACTATTTCCAAGCGCCCAGGCCTTCCCAAAGATTGTGTTCTAAATCGATGAATCTGTTCCCGTAAATGGTACAACATACCGCTTAAGCGTTGGTTGCGGCTTGCTTCGTACAGCACTTCATGAAATCCTGTATCCATATCTACAGCAGACACCACATCAAGCTGCTTGGCGGTCTCGGCTGTTTTATCTACGATTTGCTCTAATTTGTCTATCTCGGCCTCGGTCATGCGCTCAGCCGCTAATTCAGCTGCAAGACCCTCCAATGCTCGGCGGATCTCAAAAACATCAACAATATCTTTGATGGAAATACCCGCCACATAAGCACCTTTGCGAGGCACCATTACAACAAATTCTTCCAACTCCAATTTGCGTATCGCTTCTCGCACAGGAGTGCGACTAACGCCGAGCTCATCAGCAATTTGTACTTCCATCAGGCGTTCACCGGGGCGCAGCTGGCCGGCAATGATTGCATCCCGTAGCGCCTCAAACACTATATCCCGCAGCGGCTTATAAGTATCCAATTCGATGGGTGCCAGTCGTCTTTTTTCCATGCCAAGAGCGCTCCTTTCCGCTATACTAGGAGAATATCTCCGGTCCGACGAATTCCGTCAAATACACCTTAGTCATTTCCCTTTGCTGCTCCTGCTTTAATTTACATTCAAGCTTTGAAAAAACCACCTCGGCATGCTCCTTGGTTCGGGCCAAGCCAAACAATGTTGGACCACTGCCGCTCATTAATGCACCCAGCACACCAAAATCCAGTAAAAGCTGTTTCAACCGAGCCACCTCGGGCAGTTTTTGCAGTGTAACTGCCTCAAGTGAATTTCCCAGGGATTCTGCTGTTTCGCTAATGTCTTGATCTATCAAAGCTCGTTTCAACCGATCTACATCCACAAAGACGGGGTAGGGCAACTTATCATAGGCGCGATAGCAGGAAGCTGTTGATACAGCGGCAGGTGGGTTAATCAAAATAACCGACCACCGGGACGGCGGCGGCAGCGGCGCCACCACCTCTCCTATACCTCGAACTTCAGCACATCCGCCCACTATACAATATGGCACATCGGCTCCTACTTGACGGCCAATTTGTATCAGTTCGTCCAAAGATAGACCTAACTCCCAAAATTCATTGAGCCCACGCAATACCGCCGCAGCATCAGAACTGCCGCCCCCCAAACCTGCAGCCAACGGAACAGCCTTTTTTATAGTAATATGCAATCCTTGGGATATACCTGTGGCTTCCATCAACAGCTGCGCGGCTTTCCAGACTATGTTGTGTTTGTCAGACGGAGGCATAACCAAGGTCTCGGGACCCGTATAAAGTTCTGCACCTTGTTCTACTGGATTTCCCGGTATACAATCCACAGACAACCCTATAGGACGGTTTTCCAATACCAGGACATCATGCAGACGCACCGACTGCATAATTGAATGGATATCATGATACCCATCAGGTCTTTGCCCTTGGACCTCCAAGGCAAGATTGATTTTGGCCGGTGCCTTTATCAAAAAACGTCCTATTGCTGCTCACTCCTTTTTATACCGAGTCTCCAACTTTTACAAAAGATTTAGTGGTATCCCGAATCCATCTCCACAACCGGATCAGTCCATTAGCGACCTTGACATCCGCCTGTACGGTCACAGGTACGCGACCAAGCTCCAATCCTTTTTCTTGGGCCGCAAGGTAGCCAATAATCTCTCCTGCCGCCAAAGGTGCCGCCAAGCCCGGCTTCAACTCAATTTCAAAACCCCATTCATTGGCAGAACCTTTTTCGATCAAAGCCGCTAAATCTGCCACAGCCACTAAGTTTACCCGCTCCGGTCGACCATTTTTAACGAGGGATTCTCCAATCACTGTCCCTTTTGGTACTAGATTTTGACTTATAAATCCTTTAAACCCATAATCAAACAGCCGGCGAGAGTCCCTTCTTCGGATCGTATCACTACTTGCATTCATTACCACTGAAATCAGCCGCAAATCATCACGTTCTGCAGTGGCAACAAGACAGTAACCAGCATTATTTGTGTGGCCTGTTTTTAAACCGTCAACACCGGGATAATCTCTTAACAAATAATTTGTGTTGTGCAAAATAGTTTGGGGTTCATTGGAGCGGAAAACTTCGCGCCAAGTAGAAGTCCATTTTAATACAACAGGATATTCCAAAATAGCCCTAGTCATCTTTGTTATGTCTTCAACAGTGGTCAAGCTCGGCTCTTCACCATTTTCCGCGGGCAAACCGTGCACATTGGCGAAATAGGTATCATCCATGCCTAACTCGGTTGCCCTTCGGTTCATCAATCTGACAAAAGCAGGCACTGATCCCGCAACATGCTCTGCAACAGCATAGGCGGCATCATTAGCGGACTGAATAGCAACAGCTTTGAGCATTTCCTCTAAAGTAAAGACTTCCCCGGCCCGCAGCCAAACCTGTGACCCGCCTATGGCCTCAGCTTCCGGGCTCACCCGAATTTCGTCGGTAAGAGCACTTTCGCCCCGTTCTACTGCTTCTAGCGCGAGCAACATCGTCATGACCTTAGTAATACTGGCAGGCTCCATCTGTTTATCAATATTCTTTGCTACTAAAATCTGGCCGGTGTCTGCCACCAGTAGGATCGCCGCTTCCACGTCAAGATCATCAGCGGATAATGCCCATGCATGATTTGAAAAAGCTAGAATGATAAATAGTAGTATAATACCAAGTGTTGGGTTTTTCCACTTTTGCAAAATTAAATCTCCTCTCTTCCGGCCGCTGGAATATCTATAGGTTTTTCTTCACCTCCGCTAAAAATCCTGCAAAAGCAAAACCCTGGCGTATAAACTCCAGGGCAAATCTTTCCAATTCAGTACTACCGCATATTCCCCGCCGGGCATTAAGCTTCGCGTTCGATATGAAGCAAAACTCCAAACCGATCATAGGAGTATTTTAGTTTGGGAATTAATTCTCCCAGATTAGCTACTTTTTCGATCTTTCGCATTTCCATAAATTCACTAAGCCAAAACTCCAGTTCGCTGTAAACCTGGCGCAGTTCCTTCTTTTCCCGCTCTGTGCGCTGCTTTAACTCCGCAACCTCATCGCGCAGCATTTGATTTTCGCGCTTAATGGTCTCAAAAGCGTCAAAATCCTGATCTTGTTCTGTGAGATACCCTGCAAGATGCTGAAGACCTTTGGCGAGATTTTCCAACGCAAACTGAATATTACCCTTGACATATTTCACATCATTTTCCACTGCATCCATACGGTGGCTCAACTGGTTCGCTTGCATTGGAAATTCCTTGAGAGCCTTTAAGAAGTCCTCCGGTTCTTGCTCTACGGGTACCTCAGCCGTCAAACCGGTCTCTTGTTCGGCAGGCTTTTCAACTGTCGGTTCAGCATCCGGTGGCAGCGGTGCCGACTGGATGTCATTGGCTCGTTTGAGCACTTCATATCGCTCTTCCAATTGGGCTAAATTGCGATCCATCAAAATCGCAAAATCAGCGTCCAGGGAACCTCCGCCTTTGATATGCCGCCAGAGGGCGATATCCTCTTCCCGGGTCCAAGGACGTTCCCCGATTTGTGTCGAGACCAAGTGGCGTTTACCGGTTTGCTGTTTCATCCTCTGCCTGTAAGCTTTGGGGTCAAGCCCTTCTTTCTTTAATATAGAGTAAAACCGCTGTGCCAAGGCTGCCTCTGTTCTGCCTAACTCCTTGGACAACTCCGGTCTAAGTTTTGTGTTCCACCATTTGGTCAATATTAAACGATCCTCTTCTTCTGTGTACATACGATTGGCGTTGTCTGGGCCGCCCCCGTCGGGTGTTGATTCCAAACCCACGGCTATCCCCTCCTTGGTTTGCACTGATTGTCCGTAGTCTGTAGTATAGGTTATTCACCTATAGATTATGCCCAAATTGAAGGATAAGCCTGCACAAAATAGGCCAAAGGGATCACTGCCGGTGCAGCCATGCCCCGGCAGTAATCTATGGCCAAATAGTACACATGCTGGGAAGCCTCAGACCAAAGCGGAGCCTTGTTTGCTGATTAGTATTTTATTGCCGACGGGGAGGACACTGTAATCATCCAACTCAGCCAAAATGGGGTTTTGCTCAAGCAATGCTTCTGTTGTCACTCCATATTTGGTCGCAAGTTGCCAAAGGGTGTCATCGGCCTGGATAGTAACACTCGTATATGTGGGATATCTACCGGCAAAATGTCTAAGTTCCACTGCTTCTGTTATGATGCTTTTAGTGACTGCCTCTTTTGTCTGGCACTTAACTTTGAGTGAGACGTTAAAACCAATAGTTTCGCGACTGAGGGGCTCCCCTTGCACGTTCAAGACTTTGGCTTCTGCTTCGAAATTCGTATCTGCGGAAAGTGCCGGCATACTAAATCCCGTTTCAAACGTTTCAGCATAGTTCCAGTTGGCATAGTACGCCGGTTGGGTAAAATCATCTGTGCGGGCAACGTACAACGCGGTCAGATCCAAGTAACCACTGACATTCACCCTACCACCGCTGAGTGCAATATTTGTGACAACAGCTTGGGCTTCAACATCAAGTAATCTTTCCAGCGGTGGTTTAGAATCCGGCAAATCAACAGAACCGTTTACATGCAAATCCTTACTTACACTGTCTTCTACCTGGTCAACAGTAACAGACTCCTCCCTCATTCCCAGTTTGAGGTCTGGCCCCGGTACTAGATTCGTTACAACTACTGCATCTTTTGCCTGCACCACCTTGAGCAGCGCCTCTTGCACACCTTCAACAGCAATAGCCTGCCCGTCGTTTATCACACGATTGATCAGAGCCGGTTCTTTCAGATCTAATTTGATGACCATACCGGGTCTGCTGCCGGGTATTTCTGCATTCAGCTCCACTCTGGTGATATGATCCCATCGATAAACCTGCAGCTGCTCTTCCTCCATCTGTTCAGATATAACTGCACAAAGTGCCTTGTAACTCATTGTACCGGTGACTGCAGCCCGATCCACTGCCGCCCGATTTTCCGCAGCTTGGAAGACTCCTACAAGCTCCAACACACGCACCGGGGGAGCCCCCCCGATGGGAATTGACAATACATCCTTAAGCTCGGTCCGCGCCTCGCCCGTTCCCACGACATCCTGCAAACGCAGTGTGTCCTTGGTGACCTCCAATTTCTCGGGGAAACCAAGCTGTACATCAGTCAAATATGCCAGTTCTTTCCCTTCTACAACTGAACCATATACCTCCAAAACAAAATCTACATCCACTGTACGGTTATCACTTCGCAGTGTCGGCTGCAGGTCAAGCACAGCCGCCGTGCAAGTAGATGACATGCCCGGCAGTGTACCCGGTATATCAATGAAATGGCTAAAGGTTGCCACTTCAGGTGACTGTAGACTGCCGTAATACGCCTGTCCTTGATCATATTGGCCGGCATAAATCAAATTTACAGATACCACACCTTCAACATTGACTCTATCTTCTTCATGCCAATACTCTTTCACACGGGCAGTTGCTGACATTTTTACAACCCGATCAGCCGCGGGCATGCTGCTGGGAATTGTCAGCGTGCCACCTGCCACAACTTGAGCCGTGCTTGACCCGATTTCCGATTCTAATTGGACGAAATCGTCCCGTATCCTTAATGACATGTACCCTGCCCCCTTTAATCCTTCCCTCCTAACACTCCATTCATATGCCGGAACCCCGCAAACTATATTGGAAAATACTGCCTGCTTGCCAAATGCGCCCATCTTCCCAGCCCAACGGCATTAAAATCACTCCTGCAATGTGCTGTTGACTCAGCCATGTAAGTTTAACCTCAAGACTATCATGGTTCTCATACCACATCCGAAGCCGCTTTCCGCCTTCGCGAAAATCATAATATGGGACTTTTTCCACGGCATCACTTTGCAGGCGTGCACGCTTTTCATATGCCTTTGTTCTCAATTCATCATAAGGATAATAGATGTACTCCCGCAGACCGCCGCCTACCACCCAAGCGATACCCCCGAGAGGCAAAGTTACGATCAGCCTCCATGTCGGAATCTGTTGAGATATTTTAGGCAGTAGTGTGTGAAGGCTGTTCCAACCTACCCTTGGACCTGGTGTGCCCGTGATATACTCGCCAAAGGGATGCAGAATCACTCTGTGAGCGAGCTTTGTCCAGATGGAATGATCAGTGTGTGGGGGGAAAGGATTTGGGCCCTCACTTGGCACTAAAGTCAAGTAAAGCTTTTTGCGATATTTCTGTAACATGTTCCAAATGTTTTTAATCACAACTGTTAAACGCCTTCCATATCCCATCTCTATTCCATGCAAATCCACCGCTATGCCGCTGTATATGCGGCTCTCTGCCAACCGTTTTACTTCAGTCAGGAACCGGCGCCGGGAGTGTCTGCTTCGCAGCAGCCCATGCAGTATATCGGCGTTGTAAAGATCCGTTTCTAAATTGGTTATTAGGGGAATTAGCTCTACTTGCTTTGCCAAGGGCCCGTAAACATCTGCCGGTACGTCTAATAATAACTCTCCGGAAATATCCAATTGGCAGCACTGTAAAAACAGCCCCCGCAGCCTTTGATAAGATTCCCAATTGACCCCAACTGGAGGACCCTCGTTTGGGGCCGGGATAATGCCTCCCCACAAGTCCATCTGGGGAACACCACCGGCGTGGGCACCATCTATTACTTCGTCATCCATTAAAAGCTCAAGCACTTGTGGACCCACTACCCCATCAACAGGCAAACCAAAGGTCTTTTGCAGAACACAGACACTGTCTTCTGTCAAATACCCATAATGACCATCTACCGCCTCTACGTCGTAACCCAGGGCCTCTAAGCGCTTTTGGAGCCAAACCACGGGCTGTCCCCGGGCCCCCAACCTTAAAATCGTATTTGCTCGTGGTTGCCAAGCCCGCTTGCTCATTCACTAGGCCCCCTTTGTACATATTCATATGCAGAGGTTATTGCGAATAAGACGCCGGCATTCACAAAAAACGAAACCCCAGGCAATCGTTAAGATCACCTGGGGTCGATATTAAGATGGGACACCTTAAGAATCCTTACACAAAAAGCGGCAGTTAGAGTGCGGCTCCAATTTGCTTATCACCGATAGTAATTTCCACTGTTTCTGTCAGGACATCAGCATAGGTGTACGAAAGTCTGCGGACTGCATTGGATTTATCTAATTTCACCACAAAAAGCTTGGGATAGGTCTGCTCCAGCACTCCTTCGGCCTCAATCATTCTTCGCCGGCCGCGGTTAGCTCGCAATTTGATCTTCCGGCCAACGTTTGCTTCCAGATCCTTTTTAATGGTGTCCAAATTTTTGGCATTTTGTGCTGGCATCGGCAATCACCCTCCCTTTACTTTGCCAAGAAAATTATACCACGATCCGGCGCTCACGTCAAATAACTTTGTATTATATCAGCGAGTTTCTCCCTTTGTCAAGCACCTTTAAAGACGCTTGCAACAAGAATTTTACATTTATGCCAGGTTTTCTTCGAAATATTCCCTTACTCCCCGAAATATGCCCAATGCCGCCTTTTGCCTCATCCAAGGGTCACCAATAACCGCCCTGTCTTCCTGCCCGCTGACGAATCCCAGCTTGAGCAAGACGGGAACTCCCTCAACATAGCGCAGTAAAGAAAAAGCTGCTTCCCTGACACCTCGGTTGATTGTGCCCAGCTCAGCAAGCAGATGGGTTTGAATGTGCTGTGCCAAATTGAAAGCAGCCCAATTGCTGTACCAATAGATTTCTGTACCATTCACCTGTTCATTAAAGAAGCTGTTTTGGTGAATGCTGATAAAAATATCCGGCCGAAAGTTATTTGCAGCTTTCAAGCGTTTTTCTAAAACTGCCTGTTCTCCGGCTATGCGGGTACAGCAAACCAGGGCTCCGCTGAGCCTTAAAATGTTTGCAAGTTTTCGTGTTGTGTCCCTGTTCAAATCAGCCTCGGTTTGCTTGCCGATGCTTGATCCTGCCCCTTCATTGCCCGGGCCGGCGTCCAAGACAATCCGCCTACCGCGCAAGGCGGGTTCCTCTCGGCTCAGGATTAGAATTCTGCTTTTCGCTAAATAGGTCCATCTTAAATCGAGATGATGGGTGACTGCAGATACCGACAGCCAAACACAGTCACCACCCCCACCACCTCTGTCTGATAAAATGATCGGATGATCAAAATCAAGCTGACGGTTGGTATGGTCTCCCAGCTGTTTTCCTATATAGAAAGGCACCATTATGACGCCGTCTCTTTCCTCTATTTTCACTGCATCTTGCCAGACACGTCCATTAAGCAGGATTTTGCCACCTGGCATACGCAATACCTCCAACCGGCCCAATTTACGCAAAATCAAACACATCTATCCCTAGGACAGGCATACATTTGTAGTGCGTGTCTATTCAGTTCTCGAAGTGTATTTTGACAGAAGGGTATAAGGGCCTGGTTATTAGTAGTTTATGACGGGGCCAAAATTCTGTGCTGACCCCCAAAACAGGCCGGGTTGAAAGTGAAGAGTGATTGCGGGGTGATCTGAGCAGTTAAAAAATCATTTTGTAAATTTATCAGCCACTTTGGAGGCTCCAAACGAATTCGGTTTGATCCTGGCATCAAATCCACTACCGATAACCATACCTGTTACCTCCCGAATCAAACCTTTAGTCTTTCCATTGACTCCTACATCTAAGTGTATTTCAACATTTAGATCAGCATGCCCATTTTCAGCTAATCTCTCAGCCACCCAACTTGCTAGGGCTAAACTGCGAGAGGTTTCGTAGAAAATTCGTTGCCGCAGTGAACGTCCTATAAATTCGCAGTTTCGGGTGTAATAGTAGCGCCCACCCTTTCCCAGCCGGTGGACTATAATCGCTGTTACGAAGCATGTATTTTCCTGGCTGTACTGTGAATCGGTTCCAATAATCACCTTGTACTCAAAGTCCGGTGACTCGTGAATGTACTGCATCATGTCGTAAAAAACCTCATCAAAAGAAAGTCTTCCTTTAGAAGGGCTTATAAAGTCATTGTCTTTCATTTGACCATCCCTTTTCCTGGTTTGATACCCCTGACATGGTTGCCAAACGACTGGTTAAAGTCACGAAATCATCTACGTTCAATCTTTCTGCCCGCACATCCGGCTCGATTCCAGAGCTTTCTAAAAGGCTTCTCAATTCCGTTTTTTCTATGGAACCTTTGAAGGGAGAAGCCGAGGCCATTGAATTGATTAGCGTCTTTCTTCTTTGGGCAAATCCGGCTTTAATAACCTGCCACAATAAAGCACCGTCAACTGTCTCGTGTTTATTGTGATTGATGGTAAACATGACTACAGCTGAGTCCACTGCAGGACGGGGCATGAACACAGTTGGAGGCACAATCTGACAAACTTTTACATCGCTATAATAGTTGGCCAAAACGCTTATGGTTCCATATGCCTTAGTACCGGGCTCAGCCACAAGCCTTTCGGCAACCTCTCTTTGCATCATGACAACCATTTTCTCCAGAGGGAGTTCGGCTTCAAACAGATTAATTAGAAGCGGCGATGTGATATAGTAAGGTAAATTGGCTACAAGCTTCACTTTCCCAAGATTGTGCTCCAACCAAAAGGCCTGCCAATCCATTTCAAGAGCATCGGCATTGTGCAGCTCAACATTATCATACTGGGCCACAGTATCCGCCAATACAGGATTAAGGCGCTGATCAATCTCCAAAGCAAACACCCTTTTGGCTAAGCTGGCCAAAGCACGGGTAAGGGTCCCAATACCTGCCCCAATCTCCACAACGGTGTCAGTTTGATTAATATCTGCAATGTGAACAATGCTGCGCAATATATTGCCATCAATCAGGAAGTTTTGCCCCAATGAACGCCTGAAAGTAAAGCCATGGGCTTCGATTAACTCATTTACTGCTTTGGGGCTGGCTAAGGAAGTATCCACCGCTGTCTTATTCACTTGCAAACATTCACCGCTTTCTATGAAAATGGGCAGGAGTTTCCTGCCCGTAAACAATCTTTACCTTTAATCCAGGATATATACTTTTACTTCCCGTCGGCCGTATTGAATTGCTTCTTGGTAAGTTTCAAAGCAAAGGTCTATGCGTTTTCCCTTAATGGCACCTCCCACATCAGCTGCAAGCGCGTGGCCATAGCCGGGAACATACAGCCGAGTTCCTAAAGGTATTAATTTTGGGTCCACAGCCGCAATCCCATAACCTGCTTTGACACCTGTGGCAGTGTAGCCATCCGCCCACTCACCGGTGCTTTCCGGGCCGGGGTAATAGGCGGTCGCAGTCATATCGACAGCATCGCGGTAGCGAATTGCACTTCCATCAGCACTTATGGTGTTCCAGGCTTCTTTGGTACCGAGCCCTATAATCTCATCCCGAGGTTCTTGTACCACAAGTGAGCTGACCAACGTGCGTTCTATTTCTTCTCCATCGGCGTAAACCACCTCGAAAGTATCATGAATCTTGCCAGATTGCCCTTTGCGAATCAGCTTAGTTTTACCTCTTTCAAGTGTGGGTTCAGCCCATTGCTTGCTCCCAAAAGCCACTTCCCGCTCTTCCACGACGTGATCTTTGGTAATACGTGTGATATATATATCCTGCGGTAGATCAGAATTCAGTTTCCATGTGAGCGCAGGCTCGACAAGATCCAGATCTTCCACTCGGACGCCGAGCTGTTTCAACAGCTCTGCCACGGTACCTCCGGTAAATCGTGTGCTGATCACGTCGCCATCAACTGCCACTGCAACAGGGAAACTTCGTTGAACCTGAATTTCCATACCCTTGACCAATTTTTGATCCAGGTCCGGCTCTACCACATCGCCGTCTTCAAGGGCAATGCCGGCGACCTGCAACACATCCTCCACTCTACCAGCGAGGGATGTAATTGACAGGTGTTCGCCATCTGCGGTAATAGTAACCGTTTTAACCATAGTAAAATATAACCCGGAACCGAGGAACACAACCAGCATTACGACACCTAAGATAAGTTTGTGCCGCCTGTTTTTAGCCATTGGCGTCGAACCCACAGCGCCAACCTCCAACCTAAATACATGTATAGTAATTAATATGAGCTTACATCTTGGTTATTGCCTAAATCTCGCATTCTTTGGAATTGCCCCAGCTTCTCCTTTAACTCTTCAATGCTGTACTGATCAAGATCATCTATCATTTCCATGATTTCCATATAAGCCGCCTCTGATAACAGCCCTTCTGCAACCAGCTTATCATATGCTGCTACAAATCTGATCTTAATCCGCTCCAACTCCTCAAAGAGTTCCATAACAGCCCCCCAATGCAAATCTTAAGGCAGCAGCGGCTATCAGCCCACTTCCCAACTTGCCTCTTCAACGAAGCGGGTATATTCTTTTTGGAATCTGAGCTTCACTTTGCCAGTGGGACCTTTGCGCTGCTTAGCAAAGATAATTTCGGTTTCACCCACCAAACCCTCTTCCGCAGCTCGCTCCGGGTAGTAGTAGTCCTCCCTATACAAAAACATGATTACATCAGCAAACTCTTCAATATTCCCGCTGTCTCTTAGGTCAGACATCATGGGCCGTTTGTCGTCTCTGCTTTCAACACCCCGATTTAGTTGGGAAAGCAGGACCAGCGGTAGATCTAATTCACCGGCAAGATCCCTAAGCTCACGCACAATGTCTCCCACGACTAATGCCCAATTTTTCCTGCTTTCCGGTGGTGGTTTGATCAGCTGCAAATAGTCGACGATGATCAGCCCCAGATCTGGCTGTTCGGCTTTGACCTTTCGAGCCTTAGCCCGCATCTCCGCTACTGTTAACCCGCGTCTATCCACAATTTGGATGGGCAATTTGTACAGATCGTTAAAAACTGATTGGGTGGCAGCAAATTGAGCGTCACTCATTCGAGTCGCATAGTCAAACGATGTTACTTCTTGGGCGCCTTGACCTTTAAATCGGAAAAGCTCGCTCAACACTAGGCGATCTCCAATTTGCTCGTCATCCATTTCCAGACTAAAGATCAGTACTGGGATATCGCGTTTGCCTACATTGGAGGCAAAGTTGAGGGCTAAAGCCGTTTTACCCATGCTGGGACGAGCGGCCAAAATGATCAAGTCCTTATTTTTAAACCCTGTAGTAAACGAATCGATGGACGGATATCTTACTGATAGTCCGTAAGATTCTTTGCCCTCCCGACGCTCCAAAAGATTCATGTAACACTTATTGAGTACATGCAACAGATCTTTGGCATCGTCATCTAAACTGGTTACCGCATTTGTTGCAGCGAATATCAATTCTTGCGCCCTGGCTTGATAGGCCTCAACACTGTCTTCTTGCTCAAGTAAAATCATTTTTTCTATTTCCCGGGCAGCTTGGAGAATTTGCCGTTGAGCATTTTTACTGACCAATACCTCGATTCCAGGCTCTAGTTCCGCCTGGCTGGCAAAGGATTCGGTAATAGCCACAAGCACTTCCTCAAGCTCATCAATGTCCTGCTCCTTACGGAGTTTGCCGTAAACTTGTGTATAAGAAATCCTACCCCGGGTATGGTACAGTTCTAGAATAACCTGGTAGATCATGCGGTGAGTCCGGTGATGAAAATGCTGCGGCTGCAGCTTGTCCACCGCCAGATCAATCTTATCTGGATACTTGATCAAGATTCCCAGAACGCGGCGCTCGGCGTCTAGATCAGCCGGAGCAAAAGGGACTCCATTTTCCTTGGTATCCCACGTGCTAGCTGTTATACTCATCGGGGTAGAGCTCCTTCCACTTTCTCACTAGTTCACTGTCACCTTCCACGTATGCTCCAGCATTAGGTAGACCTTCATAGACCCTTTTGGAGGGTGCCTTAGTTCCCGTAATTTCCGGGTACTTTTTGACAGCATCATCGTAAGTACGAACACCATCATTATACCAGTTGCGTAAAACGCCTACTAAATAGGGCACCCTTGGATTTTCTGCCTGTCGCGCTGTAATGTCTATAGCTGCTGCCACAACTTCTGCACTCATGCCCGACTCTTCTACCCAATAACGCAGTATATCCCGCTGTTTCGGGCCCATGAGCCCAATTCGCTTGTGGTACAAATCAAGTACTGCCTCCAAATCAGCCTCCGGTGAGGCAAAGATGTCTTCGTTGAGTGGTGCATTATCTTCTGAGTTTGGAACTGCATTTGCTGCAGGAGCAGCGGAAACTGTCTCTACGACATCATCAAGGGTAAAATCTGCTGCTTCCATGGCTTCTTGTGGAGATTCTGATTTTAGGGCAGAGGCAAAGCGCAGGGAAAACTGTTCCTCTGACAAAGGTAAGCGCAATCTAATGACTCTTTCATCCATCCTGACCAACTCAAATTGTTCTAGTTTGTGTAAGGCAAGGGTAATGGTGTCCGGTTGGAACCCTGTCTGGGTTTGCAGCTCAGATATCAAGGTATCGAGATTTGGTGCCTCTTTCGCATCACCCCAGCACTGAAGATGAAGCCAAACCAAAACTGCTTCACACCCAATTACCTTATGGTAAACAGTAAGCAGCTCCCGGGGCACACTAATCATCCATCGAGGACTATCTACACGCCAAGCCCTAGGGCTTTCATTTACCATCGGCATCCCCCCATGTGGACAGGCATTATATCATGATTATTCTTCTGCTTCAAGATCCGAACTCCTGCTTTCAAGCACAGCAACCAGCTGACCCCATCGCTCATACAAATCATCCAATTTCTCACCGATAGCCTTTTGTTTTGAACCAAGATCCTTCATGGCAGAACCATCCACATAAACCTCCGGTACCGCCATTTGCCCCAAAACAGCTTCTTGCTCCTGCTCAAGCAAGAGGATTGATTCCTCAAGTTCGTCAAGCTCCTGTTGGTAGCCCAAAAGCTTGCTTGTATCTGTTTTTTTCTGCACTGAGCGGCGGCTGCCGGAAGCAGAGTCTGCAGAAGACTCCAATTCCTCCACTTCTGACTGTCTTTGAGCAGCTTTAAATGCCCGAAACTCGCTGTATGTCCCCACGAACAGATCGTAGCCCTTTGGCTTTAAAGCAAGCAGTCTCGTTGCCAGCCTGTCCAAAAGATAGCGGTCATGGGTCACTAATATAATAGTCCCTGTAAAACGTTCCAAAGCATGCTCTAAAACTTCCCGACTGAGAATATCTAGATGATTGGTGGGTTCGTCAAGTAACAAGACATTGGGTTTGGCCAAAAGCAGTTTGGCCAAAGCCACTCGACTGCGCTCCCCTCCGCTTAATGTCCTGATTTGTTCGAACACTTCTTCACCGGTAAACAAGAAATTGGCCAAGTAACTGCGCATTTGACCAATGGGTAGATTGCTTACACCAAGCACTTCATCAAGAATGGTATTGCCTTCGGCTAAATCATCAAGACCCTGTCGGTAGTATCCCACCTTCACACCGTCACCCCACTGGAAGACTCCGTCCAACGGCTGCTCGATACCGGCAATAGTCTTCAAAAAAGTGCTCTTCCCGACACCGTTGGGGCCCATTACCCCCAAACGCTCACCCCGGGAAACGGTAAGATTAATATCTTTGACTAAGGCAAGGTCATAGCCTAGGGAGAGATCCTCAACATCTAAAACGCGCCTGGCGGTATGAGTATCAAATGACAAATCAAGCCGCATTGACTTTTGAGTCTTTGGCAAAGACCCAAACTCCAGCTTATCAAGGCGTTTTTGACGGCTTTGGGCTTGTCTTGCTCTATTGCCGGCACGGTAACGATCAATATAGGCCTCTAATTTGCGGGCTTCCAACACAGTCGCCTCGTGATCTTTTTGTTGGCGGACCAATCTCTCCGCCCGCAGTTTTTGAAAATCCGTAAAATTGCCTGGATACTGATGCATTTGGCCATCTTCTAATTCCCAAATCTTGTTGCAGACCAGATCCAGGAAATATCGATCATGGGAAACAACTACAACTGCTTGGTCCAAAGCTTTCAGGTACCCTTCCAGCCACTCTACTGCATCAATATCCAAGTGATTAGTTGGTTCATCTAGCAGCAGAAGTTCCGATTCAGCTAAAAGCAGTCGGGCAAGCTCGGCCCTGACCTGCTCACCGCCGCTGAACTCATTCAATGGGCGCTCAAGATCAGCGGCAGTAAACCCCAGTCCATAAATTACTTGTTTTAGCTTAACATCAAACGAGTACCCACCCATTTGGTAAAATTCATCTTGCACACGGCTGTAGCGCCCCATGATTTCTTCCAGTTTAGCCGGTGCCTGGAAAATTTCCGGTTCGGCCATCAAAGACTCCAGCTCACTCATGCGCTCAATCAATTCTACGACTGTCCCCAACTCGCCCATCAAAAGCTTTCTTAAAGTCGTCTTGGGGGGCCGTTTAGGCCTTTGGGGCAAGTATCCAATGCGGCAGCGCCCAGATACATTTACGAGACCACCATCAGGCAAAAACTCCTGCACAATAACGGAAAGCATGGTTGTTTTCCCTGCCCCGTTGGGTCCGACCAAACCGATTTTATCACCGGGCTCAATAGTCGCGGTGATTTTGGATAGAATCTGTCTATCGCCGAAATATTTACTTACACCTTCCAATAATACCAAGCTCACATCAAAAAACTCCCCGCCCGTTGTTCCCTCTATCATATCATGTTTTGGTATATAAACGAGATATCCTCAAACTGACCCCGATTAACTCGCTAGTCATAATTCCAACTGCCGCGGGCGCCTGTTTTCACGAGATACAGAAGAATCAGATGAGCGATACAGCACAAATCCGGCCCACCATACTAAAAGCAATCCTCCACCGGCCGCCAAGTATTTAGCCAAAAGCGTCTTAAGGGCAGCTAAATGTGGATCCGGTGAGCCAAAGGCAGGTATCGCTCCCTGCCAAACATTTTGATAGAATAACCATGCCCAACCGAGAACACCTAAAGAAGCGGTACCCAACAAGAGTCGTCCCCAAAACCGCATGCGTGATTCCTTTTTACCGGATCTCCACATTGGTCTCGGTCCTTTCTGCCTAAAGGCTTTTTTATATTAGTTACTTATGCTCTTGTGGTACAAATGAAGTTAAGTTTCGCCCTTTATCTTCATGGCGAGCCAATGCCAATTGTATCAGTCGATCGATAAGTTCGGGATACGATAATCCACTTGCTTCCCAGAGCTTGGGATACATACTGATAGGGGTAAAGCCGGGTATGCTGTTGATTTCGTTGATATAAATTTCTTCTGTTTCCTTGTCCACGAAAAAGTCTACCCGCCCCATACCGGCCATATCTAAAGCTTTAAAAGCACGAATCGCCAGATCCTGGATTTTAGACATTGTTTTTGATGAAATTCTTGCCGGTATAATCAGCTCAGAGGATTGGTCATGGTATTTTGCCATGTAGTCGTAAAATTCCCTCGATGGGACAACTTCTCCAACAGTCGAGGCTGTAGGTTCATCGTTGCCAAGGACACTGCACTCCACCTCCCGGGCATTACCTGCATCCTTTTCCAAAACAAACTTGCGATCGTAGCGAGCCGCTTCCTGTAAAGCCTTGTGTAGATCGTCAAGTTTTTTCACCTTAGAAATGCCAACACTGGAGCCAAGGGAAGCCGGTTTTACAAAACACGGGTACCCAAGCTCCGCGACTGTTTGCTCCACTGAAACAGGATCACGTTCCCATTCAGATCGCAAAACCACGGCATAGGGCAATTGTGGAAGCCCTTCGGCTTGGAATACAGCTTTAGCCATTGCTTTATCCATTGCCACAGCTGAACCAGTAATACCTGCTCCTACATAGGGCACATCCGCTAATTCCAAAAGACCTTGCATTGCCCCGTCTTCACCATAGGTACCGTGAAGAACAGGAAATACTATATCAAGCCCAGCTCCACCACCGAGATTTTCGGTCAGTCCTTCTCGGGTGTCAACTCTGACTAAATCACCCTCTTTGGGCTCTGGCAGAAGAGAGATTAAAGCACCCGCTGTTGCTCCAATTTTGTCAGGTTCATCAGTCTGTTGGGAAAGCAGTTTCAATACATTCTTCCCTGTCAGCCACTGACCTGCCTTTGTAATACCGATGGGTACAACCTCATATTTTGTTTTGTCTATGGCTTCAAGCACACAGGCGGCCGATGTTAGGGAAACCTCATGTTCGCTTGAGCGGCCGCCAAAGATGACACCGATTCGTAGTTTTTTCGTCACTTGATTGGGCCTTGGTTGATATACCGGGGCCCTTCTCTCCCTTCTTTGTCACAATGGCCACTGGATAGCTATTCAAAAACCCTTCAATACTATATGTACTATATTATCGGCTTATTACCTTGCGCAGAAGAAGGCAGGTTTAAGCCGCAATTATGGAGAATATATGCATAACAGCCGGTGGAATCAGTTTCACCAAAAGTATATAGGAGGCAGTATTACCTTGGAAGCCCAATGGCAGGCAATTTTAGAGACTCAACGTGAATTAAATCAACAGCTGGGAGCACTTTTAAAAATGCTGGAGGTCAATCTTTTCGACGAAGAATTGGTCCGGCAATTCAAGATGGAAATCACCGAGTTGATCGTACAAACCCAACGCCAGGGCAACCACATATGCGGACAATATTTGGAGTCAATAGATCACTAACCCCATTTATATGAAAGGAGAATCCTTTTGGCAACAAATGACCATAAGGCTTTGTTTTCCCTTACCGTATCCGAAGGAAAGCGACTGATCGGCAAAGCTGTGGCGGCTCTACCAGTCGTTCAGCACGCCCGTGCCGAAGGACGCTTAATCATCGCCACCGGTATTACTAACGGTTATGTGGCAGAAGAAGTCCTGGGTGAACCACTCGATATCTACCGTTATACGGCGGGTATTATTGCCCACGGTAAATATGCAGTAACAGACAGCGAGACAAGGCTTACACCTATTTGTTTCGAAAACGGAGAATTGAGTTCAAGACCTTGGCCACAGATCTTAAAAGATTTTACAAGCAACGATGTATTTGTCAAGGGTGCCAATGCTATAGATCCAAGCGGCATGGCAGGTATCTTGGTAGGTTCGCCCGATGGAGGAACTTGTGGTGCCGCCTTTGGTGCTGTTTATGCTCGGGGCTGCCATCTGATAGTGCCTGCCTCAAGGGAAAAGTTGATCCCCTCGGTCGAGGCTGCAGTTCGAACCCTCGGCATCAACGCCTTCGATGAAAGTCTTGGCATGCCGTGCGGCATGGTTCCCGCAGTGGGCGCCCATATTGTAACAGAAGTAGATGCCCTTTCCATACTTTGTGAAGTAGATGCTGTGCAGGTTTCTGCCGGGGGCGTAAGCGGCAGCGAAGGCAGTGTAGGTTTGGCCATAAGTGGACCCAGACACAAAATCACTGCAGCAATAGACTTAATCAAAAGCATCAAGGGGGAACCCCCCATCACTGTGTCCGAGCTGACGAGCTAAAACAAGTTTCATCGTGTCCACCGGGGCCTGTTCGCCCAACCAAATCTCCAACGAAGCGGCTCCTTGGTAAGCCAACATACCCAATCCCGTTAACGTGGCCAGGCCCTCTGCCCTGGCCTTTTTTAAAAAGAGGGTTTCTGCGGGATTATAAACGATGTCACACACTAAGGCTTTACACGACAAAAGAGCAAACTGTGCCGGTGGAGACGATTCCACGTGGGGATACATACCCAAGGATGTAGTGTTGATCAGTATATCAGTTGTGGGCAAATGGAGATCAAGTTCATGCAGCCCTACACCGAAAACTTCACAATGAGTATGAACCCGAATATCACAAGCTAAAGCCCGCGCCTTAGCCGCAGTGCGGTTTGCAATAACTATGGTTTTGGCGTTGGATGCAGCCAATTGAAAACCAATGGCCCGGGCCGCACCTCCGGCACCCAGTATTGTAATTGCTTGTCCATGGGGTTCTTTACCGGCTTCCTCCTGTAAAGAACGCAAGAAGCCGATCCCATCGGTATTGTAACCTACTAAACCCTCATCTGTATTGAATACGGTGTTAACTGCTCCCACAAAACTGGCCATTGGATCAATTTTATCCAAGTACTTCATAACCTCTACCTTGTGTGGAATGGTGACATTGATGCCCTGTACATTCAAAGCCCTTAGACCTTCAAGAGATGTCTCAAGATTTTGGGGTTCAACCCGGAAGGGAACGTAAACACAGTCCCGCCCAAGGGCCTTTAAAGCCGCATTTTGCATGGCAGGTGAAAGGCTGTGCCGTATAGGATCTCCAATCACCCCAAAAACTTGGGTAGCACCGTTTAGGACTCCACTGAAATTTTTCGACACCACCCTCATCTCCTTGCATTTGCCCATCCAACGAAACCTTTCTAACCGCGGAAACTGCCTCTGGTTTTCGGCGGAAGGGGCTGTGCATCACCTTCATACTTTGCGGCCGCAACCTGACTTTCCTGAGGCACAAAAACTTGCTCCCAAGCATCCCACACCGTCTCAACAGGAACAACCTCTATCTCATCAAGACTCTGAGGGATTTCCCGTTTATTATCCGCGGGCACCAACACCCTTTTCACTTTAGATTGTCTGGCACCGTATATCTTCTCTTGAATACCACCTACCGGCCTGACTTTCCCCTGTAAGGAGATCTCTCCGGTGACGGCAACATCTTGGCGAATAGGTATACCTTCCACCGCGGAAATTACTGCCAGCACCACTGCAAGGCCCGCAGAAGGGCCGTCAATATTGCCTCCGCCAATCACATTAATGTGAACATCATAGCTGGACAGCTCTTTCCCAGTCACCTGCCTCACAACGGAGGCAGCATTGAATACCGAGTCTTTGGCCATAGAGCCTGCAGTTTCATTGAATCTCATGGTGCCTTTATCTTTTAGTCTGGCCGGGAATGCTATGGCCTCGATCTCCAACACAGAACCGAGAAATCCCCTTACACCCAACCCCAGCATTTTACCTACATCTGCCCTGTCATGGGCCTGGGTGGTCACGAATGGAATCAAGCGGCTGGTTTGAATGATTTCCTCCAGGTCTGCCGGAATGATTTTAAGGGCATTTTTACCGATATCTTCGTTTCCATATCGCTGCAAGGCCACACCGTAGCAATCCGCTAATATATTAGTTGCCTTGCGCCCCTCAATAGTATATTCACTGATGTTTTCAATAACTTCGTGCTCAACCTGAACATCCAAGCGCTGAGCGGCAGCCATCACTATGCTTTGAACATTCTTTTGAGTTAGAGGCTCAAAGAAAACTTCTGCACAGCGGGATCGCAATGCCGGATTAATCTCGCTTGGATCCCTTGTGGTAGCACCGATAAGAATGAAATCAGCCGGAGCCCCTTCTTCAAACAGTTTCTTGATATATTTAGGTACGTTGGGATCAGTGGGATCGTAGTAAGAAGAATCAAATCTAACCCGCTTATCCTCCAACACCTTGAGAAGTTTATTTTGCAGCATTAAATCCAATTCCCCAATTTCATCGATAAACAAGACCCCACCACTTGCCTCTGTAACTAAGCCGGGTTTAGGCTCCGGCACAGAGCCATCTGCAAGATCTCGACGCGCACCTTGATAAATCGGATCATGGACAGAACCGAGAAGCGGATTTGTAACTTCCCTCGGATCCCACCGCAGTGTAGTGCCGTCTACTTCAATAAAAGGCGCCTCCTGCCCAAAGGGGGTATGGGGCAGCTCTTTTGCTGCTTCCAATATAAGACGTGCCACAGTAGTTTTACCCACCCCGGGCGGGCCATATAAAATCACATGCTGGGGATAAGGGGATGCTATCTTGGCAAACATCGCTTTAATAGCTTTATCCTGGCCAATCACCTCAGAAAGCTCGCCTGGCCTTAAAAAATCTCCAATGGATGTGGAAAGCCTATTTTGTTCAAGCCTTTCCAATTCAGCATACTTTTTCAAGGTATAAGGGTTATCAGGGCCCTTCTCTTCCCTTAAGATTTCCAGACGAACTTCCCGCATGTATTCCTCGTGACGCTGCTGCATGCGTTCTGCCACTTTTTTCTCGATCGATTCCTCAACTGTGCGTCTGGCCAATAGATCAGCCAAGGCATCCTCTATTTCCTCCAGGATTGCCGGTATTTCCCCCAGTTTCGGCACTTCGTCTATTGTAGGATCTTCCAGAACAATTTTCTGCAATCCTTGAACTCGCTCAGGCAGATCCTCAGAACGCATCAGATGAAGGGCATCGAGTTTGCCTGCCCGCATGACCAAGCGATCTGACCCCATCATATTAGCCAGTAATCCGTATATAGCTGTCACTTGCCGTTTAAGCTGCTCTTCCCCGGACAATTTCAATCCAAGCTTTCGACCGGTTTCCGGCATAAATCTCCCGATTAAATTCCTCACAGCAATCCCCTTCCCCAGTTCACAACAAAGATCAAAGGGCTATTCTGCTTCTACGTTAACTTTCAACTCCGCAGTAATGCCGGGCATTAATCTAATGACCAGGTGGTGGCTGCCTATGCTCCGAATTGGCTCTTCCAGCTCTATCCGGCGCCTGTCCAACTCCACCCCAGTCTCCTTTTTAATCACTTGTGCCAAATCTGCACTGGTTACCGAACCAAACAGCCGACCACCTTCACCGCTTTTAGCCTGAACAGCCAGCTCCATTCCATCGAGGGTCGCTTTAATGCGCTCTGCATCACCTTGCTCTCGCATTTCGCGTTGTTCATCTTGCGTTCGCTGATGGCGCAGTGCTCTCAGGTTGGTCTTAGTGGCCTCAACGGCCAACCCGCGTGGGATTAGAAAATTCCGACCATACCCGTCAGCCACATTTACTACATCGCCCTGTGCTCCTAAATTTTTAACATCCTGTTGCAAAATAACCTTCATGCTCCCACTCCTTTGTGACGTATCTTAGTCAAGTTCTTCCTCTCCGAGCTTGCGAAAATTAAACCAGGTATCCAAAACACCTGCCCAAACAATGAATGTGGTGATCATGGGATTGAATAGAAAGATTATGATCAGCCACCGCACTAGTCTAGGCAGATTCACTTTGTCAAAAAAGAACCATAAAATTGCCAACCCCTGCAAAAGAAAGACATAATTAAATAGAATTTGCAGATTCAACCCCACAGCAAACCAAATTCCGGTTGCACTAAAACCCCGGCTCAAAAGCAGCAATCCTTGTCCCAGTATATAACCCCACGCTAAGTACCAGGGGAAACGCCAGGTGCGGAATGGTTGAATCCACGGCAAATTTGATCCAATTCGATTGAGAATTAGCCTTGCCAACCAGTAGTTAACAAAAGTGATCACTGTGGCAGTAGTCAAGAGCGCCGCAGGCAGCGCTAATCTCAACAACCTTACAAGCTCATCAATGCCACCCATTTGCATGAAGGGGTGCTCTTCTACTCCAAGCCTTTCAGACATGCGCACTGCTTGTTCCAGCGAGTGACGCATGGCGTCAAATGAGGTTTCTAAAACATTCATATCAAGCACAAATGAGGTAACGGCCACCATTAAAACCAAAGCCACGACTGAAGTGGCTACTCCTATCAACATAATCCGATAAGGAGAAAACCCCTCTTTAAGTGCCCCACCCATGGCAATACCGACGAGCCCCATAATGAGCAAAAATATCATAGATGGAATCATGCTGATTACGATTCCGGCCAGAAGCGCTGATGTAATGGCTACTAAGATCCCGGGTCTCATACCGTGACGATAAACAAGGATGATAAGGGGCACGGGGGTAACAAAGAAAAGATATGGCATAAAGTATGCTCCCAGAAGGGATAGCAAAACTGTAAGAGCAGCGAGCATGGCCCCTTCTGTTAGCGAACGGGTGGAATTCGGTTTTTGCATCCCTTTCACCTCTTGTTGTCCTGTAGATATCGCAGTAACGTTGAAAAATCACCGTACCATTGCTCGATCTCGTGATCTTGTTCGATATTAGCCTTGATCTTGTTTTCAATCTTAATGTCAAGTCTTGAAAAACTGATACCCAATCTGTTGCCTAGAATAAAGCATGTGATGATAATGTTGGCCAACCCATCGATAATGGTCTCCTCGGTGTTTTTAACCAGACCTCGGAAAAACACTGCAACACCGGACACCAGCTCGGCTTTAAGCCATTCAATAGTTTTTATATTACGAGCAATGCCAATATCCGATTTCGGCATAGACATGCCTGACCCCTCCTGGCAAATTTATGTCCCTATCTTCCCCTCCAAGATACCAGCCTTAATGTTTAAAAAGGGGTAACCGCCTGGCAGTTAACCCCTTGTACGTCCAGATTAAATTGTGGTTATTCCGCCGAATACGGCAGCAAAGCAACCTGCCGTGCACGCTTAATGGCAACTGTCATCTGTCTTTGATGACGAGCACAGTTACCCGATATTCGTCTTGGGAGAATTTTCCCCCGATCCGATAGAAAGCGTCGCAGTCGGCCTACTTCTTTATAATCAACATGTGTCACTTTGTCAATACAGAAATTACAGACTCTGCGTCTGCCTCTGCGGCCTCTTCGCCTTTCTCTGGCCAAGTATATCACTCCTTCAGAAAGGGAACATCATCAAAATCATCATAAGATGGAGTGACAGTTCCTTGAGCGTCATCGCCGCGTTCTGATTGTTGACCCCAGTCTAGAAATCTAACATCCTGGGCCACAACCTCAGTAATCCAGCGCCGTGAACCATCCTGCGCATCATAGGAACGTACCTGCATACGGCCGTCTACTGCCACCAATCTACCTTTGTTCAGATAGTTGGCACAGGTTTCTGCTTGCCTGTCCCAGACCACGATAGGAATAAAATCCGTTTCCCTTTCTCCGCTTTGGTTGGTGAATGATCGATCAACGGCCAAACGGAAATTGGTAACCGCAGTTCCACTCTGCGTATATCTCAGTTCCGGGTCGGCTACTAAACGGCCGATCAGTATAACTCGATTGAGCAATTGCGCTCCTCCTATCTATGTCTCGGAGCGGAGCTGTCACTAGCTGTAAACATCCCAATCGGTCATCTCAGTCTTCATCTTTACGAATCAACAAATGTCGAATGACTCCATTGGCGATCTTTACAATCCGCTCTAGCTCACTGGCTGTAGCGGGCTCCGCTTGAAAATCGATCACCACATAGAAGCCTTCGGTGAACCCGTTAACTTCATAGGCCAGCCGTCTTTTACCCCATTTGTCAATGTTATCTAAAGTGCCGCCCTCACCGGTAATCACGCCGGATAGACGTTCCAGCAAGGCATCAGCAACTTCTTCTTCCAAATCCGGCTGCAAAACGAGCATCATCTCATACGGTCGCACCAAAGCTTCACCTCCTCCCCATGGACATGGCCCCAGGTCGCGCCTGGAGCAGGGATAACCAGTGTCATTATACCACCGGCTTATCTTACTTGCAACAAAGACCACACTCAAACATTAAACCTAATTAGCATGACATCTCCGTCTTGCACTAGATAATCTTTACCCTCCGACCGGAGCACTCCTTCTTCTCTGGCTTTACTGAAAGAACCCAATTCAACTAAACTCCCCGCTTCAAGCACTTCTGCTCTGATAAACCCTCTTTCCATATCACTGTGAATACGGCCGGCGGCTTTGGGAGCAGTTGTTCCCCGGGGTATTATCCAGGCCCGGGTTTCAGGTCCTTTGATTGTATAAAATGTGACAAGATCCAACTGTCTGTAAGAGGCTCGTATCAGGCGCAAAAGACCGGAAGTAGGAAACCCGAGCTCTGTCAGAAACTCCTGACGTTCTTCTTCATCTAATTCCTGCAGTTCGGCCTCAAGTTGAGCCGCGATGGCAATACACCCGGCCCCTTCTTCACTGCTTAGATCTAGAACCTCAGCATAAGGAGAATCAAGGTGTCTGTGTTCTTCGGCATTCTGGATCTCCAAAAACTGTTCCGGTGTCACATTGGCACAGTAGAGCATCGGCAGGGAAGTCAATAAAAGCCAACTATCCACCAATTTTTTTTGGCTCTCAGTAAAAGACATGTTTCGGGCCGGGCGACCATTGTTTAGCTGCTCCATTACATCCTGCACAAGCCGCAACTCGTCCTTATACTTTGTCTCACCAGTTTTTTGAAGACGAGTCAGCCTCTCAGTCATGTTCTCCAGCCTTTGGATATCCGCAAGCAAAAGCTCCGTTTGAACAATATCTATATCACGGACCGGATCTAGTTCCGCACCCTCGACATGGCTTACATTTTCATCCGGAAAACATCGAACTACATGGATCAAAGCATCAACTTCTCGGATATGTGCAAGGAATTGATTGCCCAATCCTTCGCCTTTGCTGGCACCTCTTACAAGACCTGCAATATCTACGAATTGAATGGCAGCAGGTGTAACCTTCTCCGACTGTACCGCAGCCACCACGCTGTCGAATCTTGCATCAGGGACAGCCACAATTCCAATATTGGGTTCAATTGTACAAAAAGGATAATTGAAGGCAGCAGCAGCGGCTTGGGTAAGTGCATTAAACAATGTTGATTTGCCTACATTGGGAAGTCCGATAATGCCCATAGAATACAATTATATACCCTCCTGGACGACTGCTTTCACCTGTCGTTCAAATTTCCGCCGAGATACCATAATAACTCGACCACAATTTAGGCATTTGATGCGAAAATCCATGCCTATCCGCAGGACCTCCCATCGGTCACCTCCGCAAGCGTGGGCTTTTCTCAGCTGTACAATATCTCCTATTTTGTATACCGGAATCATAGACTCATTCCCCCTTATCGTCTCTCCAGCGGGGATAGGAACCTAGTAATCTAAAGAAACTGCTGGCTGCGTTTACCTCCTGCAGGGCCGCTGCTACTGCCGGTTCAGTGCGATGGCCTGCTATATCTATGAAGAAAAGATATTCCCCCAATATGCGTTTGGCGGGCCGTGATTCGATTCTGGTTAGATCGATTTTACGATTCGCAAACGCGTACAACAGTTCGTACAATATGCCCGCCCGATTCTGTTTAGGTGAAAACACTAAAGAGGTTTTATCATCACCGGTGGCTTCCGCATCAGTCGCTGACAGTACACAAAAGCGAGTCACATTGGTGCTGTTATCTTGAATATTCCCAACTAAGACAGAAACACCGTATACTGCTGCCGCAACTTCTGTACCAATAGCAGCAATCTCGTTGGTTTTAGTCGCTGCTACGATTTGAGCGGCTTCTGCCGTTGAATTGACTGCCGTCAGTTTCGCTTGAGGTAAGTGTTTCCTCAAGAAGGCACTGCATTGGCCTAAAGCCTGCGTATGGCTGATTACCTCCTTGATATCCACTAAGGGTATATCCCGTTTTACCAGAAGATTATGGCGAACAGGCACAATGATCTCGTTGGTGATTCTAACCGTCACCTCATGGGCCAACATATCAAGCGTCAAGGCTATTGAACCTTCCAGTGAATTTTCCAAAGGGACAACTGCTTTATCCAGTGTCCCTTTGTCAGCCGCTAAAATCAGCGAGAGAATACTGTCCATGGGTTCTAGTTTTACCTCCATGGACGAAACGGCTTGAACAACAAATTTCCGTTTGTACACCAAAGCCGCCTGTTCCGAAAAAGTTCCCGGGGGACCCAGGTAGCCAACAACCATGCGTTGGCTTAACCCCGCCCTTTCCATATGGATCTCACTCCTCGGTTTCGGCAGCCTGCCAACGGACTATAGGCCTTCGTGCAGCTTGGGTTTCGTCTAATCTCCCGATCACCGTGTGATAAGGGGCTTGCTGCAGTTTTTCAGGTGATTCCAATACTTCTGCCGCTATATTCCGCATAACTTCTATAAATGCATCAAGTTCCGCTTTGGTCTCCGTTTCTGTCGGTTCAATCATCAAAGCTTCTTCCACAATCATTGGGAAGTAGACAGTTGGTGCGTGGATATTGTAGTCCAACAGACGTTTGGCTATGTCCTGTGCAGTTACACCATGCTTTTTCTGCATAACAGCCGATAAAACAAATTCGTGCATGCAAACTCGATCATATGGCAGATTATAAACATCCTTAAGCCGTTCCATAATATAATTGGCGGACAAAACGGCATCTTCACTGGCCCGTTTCAAACCTTTTGGACCCATGGTGCGCATATATCCATAGGCTCGGACCAACACCAAGAAATTGCCGTAAAATCCCTTGACCTTACCAATGGATTTCGACCGGTTATGCTGCAGCACAAAGCAATCTTCACTATCTTTTTCCACAGTGGGAGTGGGTAAAAAGGGCACTAAGATGTCACGAACAGCAATAGGGCCAGAACCGGGCCCACCGCCACCGTGGGGTGTAGAGAAGGTTTTATGCAGGTTGAAATGAACCACATCAAAACCCATGTCTCCGGCTCGGCATTTGCCTAAAATAGCGTTGGCATTGGCACCATCATAGTAATTCAACCCACCGGCATCGTGCACCAATTCAGTGATCGTCAGGATATTCTCATCAAATAATCCCAAAGTATTGGGGTTGGTCAGCATTAAGCCTGCTGTATTAGGTCCCACGACTTGCCTTAGGTGTTCAACGCTGACCCCTCCACGTTCGTCAGAGGGGACCTCAACTATCTTATACCCACACATCGCCGCACTTGCGGGGTTTGTACCATGGGCAGCGTCTGGGACAATGATCTCATCGCGATGACCCTCTCCCCCGGCCTCATGATAGGCTTTAATAAGCATCAAGCCTGTGAGCTCACCATGTGCACCCGCGGCAGGACTTAAAGTCGCACGATCTAATCCCGCGATCTCACACAAATCCTGTTCCAGCTCATACATAAGCTGCAAGGCTCCTTGCACGGTTTCTTCCGGCTGGTAAGGATGAATCTCTGCTAAGCCCGGTAGGGATGCCAAATCCTCATTTATTTTAGGGTTGTATTTCATTGTACAAGAACCTAATGGGTAAAAACCAACATCTACACCGTGGTTGCGTCTAGACAGTCCGGTGTAATGTCTGACTGCTTCCAGTTCACTAAGCTCCGGTAAGGAAGCCGGTTCTTCGCGGATGAGGTTTTTCGGAATAATTTCGTCTACCGGTTTTGAGGGTATATCAAGTTTGGGCAGATAATATGCTCGCCTGCCCGGAGAACCCAATTCCATTAATAGTGGGATTTGCTGGTTTACAGCCATTATTTCACCTCCCTGAGTACCTGAAGGAGATGCTCGATTTCTCGTGCCGTGCGAGCCTCAGTTACACAAAACAACATTGTGTTTTCCCATTTTTTGTCGTCATAGACTTTTGACAGCGGTAAACCACCGACAATACCTTCTTTCAATAAAGCCCGTTCAACCTCAATTGCACAGATAGGGGCTTTTACCACAAACTCATGGAAGAAGGACCCTGAGAATACGAGTTCCCATCCAGGAATAGCGCTGATCTGCTCCGCAGTATAATGGGCTTTTTGCGCACATTGTGTGGCTACCTCAGTCAAACCCTGTTTACCCAAAACAGCTAAATATACAGCCCCGATTAAAGCCGAATGAGCAGCATTTGTACAGATATTCGATGTGGCTCGGTGTCTGCGAATGTGCTGTTCCCGGGTTTGTAAAGTCAATACGAACCCGCGGTTACCGTTTTTATCTGCTGTTTGACCAACAATGCGACCGGGCATACGACGGATGTACTTGTCCAAAACAGCCATGAAACCAAAGCTTGGACCACCAAAAGCCAATGGATTTCCCAATGGTTGGCCTTCACCAACAACAATATCGGCACCATAAGCAGATGGGGCCTGCAGGATTCCCAATGATATAGGATTAACACTGGCTACAAAAAGGCTGGGGCTTTCTTTGAGCAGGTCGCCCAATGCATCCACCGGTTCTAATAAACCAAAAAAGTTTGGCTGCTGCACCATAACTGCTGCTGTTTCTTCATTCAAAAACGGCTTCAGGGACTCAATATCAGCCAAACCATCTTTAGCAGGTAATACAACTAATTCTGTATCTACGGCCCGAAGATAAGTCGCCAAAACAGCCAAATAATCCGGATGCAGGCTTTCGAATGTTACCACGCGTTTACCTCTCGTTGTGGCTACTGCCATCAAGGCGGCTTCTGCCAAACCCGTTGCCCCATCGTATAAAGAAGCATTAGCCACATCCATGCCTGTAAGCTGGCAGATTAATGTTTGGTATTCGAAAATAGCCTGTAGAACACCCTGGCTAATCTCCGCTTGATATGGAGTATAAGCAGTGACAAATTCAGATCTGTTTGCAACGTGTTTAACCGCACTGGGTATAAGATGCTGGTAAACACCTGCACCGAGAAATGACGGGTTGCTGTCAAGGGACATATTTCGTTCCGCAAGCATGCGGCCGTGAGCCCATAGTTCACTCTCACTGAGGCCTTCAGGCATTTCCAGGTCGTTTTTTAACAAGATCTCCGAGGGAATATCGACAAAAAGTTCATCAACAGAACCTACACCGACATCCGACAGCATTTGCAGCCGTTCTTCATCGGTTAAAGATAAATAAGGGTGACCCATAAACTCTTTCGCTCCTTACCGACACATTGCTTCTTCAGTTCTGTCAGACCATCCATCAAGGACTTAAGCGTCTGTGTGGGCCTCATATTCGGCTGCATTCATGAGAGTTTCGAGCTCTTCTGCGTTGGAAGAAGCTATTTTGAACATCCATCCCTCACCATAGCAATCCTCATTGATCAGTTCCGGTTGATCATTGAGGGACTCGTTTACTTCCACAACAGTGCCACTGATAGGTGCGTAAATATCGGACACAGCTTTGACCGATTCGATCACAGCCATGCTTTCACCCTTCTTATATTCGGAGCCGACAACCGGCAGTTCGACAAATACTATATCTCCCATTTCATCTTGGGCGAACTCGGTTACACCAACCATCACATGCTCAGCCTCGGTCTTTGCCCATTCATGAGTTTCGCAATAACGCAGATCGCTTGGTATTTTCATAATGATGTCCTCCTCGTAGTCTTGTCATCTTGAGTCAATGACTCCGTTAATTTGTTACTTAATCCCTAACCCGGGACGGAACAAACGGTGGGGTGGCAATCCTTGCCTGAACAGGTTTGCCCCTAACTAATATGTCAACCAAATCGCCTTCGCTGCAGCTGTCGGTTTCAATATAAGCCAAGCCTACACCAACATTGAGTGAGGGGGAAATAGAACCACTGGTGACTTCCCCTACAGGTGTACCGTCGACCAAAATCTCATAGCCGGACCGAGCAATGCCCCTTCCTTCCACCGTGAAACCAACCAAGCTGCGCCGGGACTTCCCCTTCAATTCAGTTAGTGCGTCTTTGCCAATGAAATTTCCTTTGTTCATTTTAACAGCCCAGCCAATACCTGCCTCCCACGGGTTTGTAGTTTCGTCAATATCATTACCATAAAGTGTGTATCCCATCTCCAGTCGCAGAGTGTCCCGGGCGGCAAGTCCCGCAGGTGAGACGGTTATCTCCCCTTCCAATGCAGCAAATTTATCCCACCAGTCACTGGCCCCAGAAGCAGGAATATAAAGCTCATAACCGAGCTCCCCTGTATAGCCGGTTCTGGAAATGATGATTTCCCCGTCTTTTCCAAGTTGCTTGAATCCCATATAGGGCAGATCAGAAACATCCAATCCCACTGCCTCCATAGCAGCAGATGCTTGCGGCCCCTGTATTGCCAAGATTGCCCTTTGAGTGCCTATGTTGAGGAGTTCAACCTGCCCGCTGTGGGGCGCTTCTTGGGCCAGTGCCATCAACCATTTAAGATCCTTTTCCGTGTTTGATGCATTCAAAACCAAAGTTACGTAATCTTCATGCCGGTAAACCAATAGATCGTCGATAATACCGCCTTCATGGGTACATAAGAGGTTGTATTGTACTCTCCCCGGAGCCGCCTTAATCACATCATTCGTTAAAACCCACTGCACAAAGTCCAGTGCTTTTGGCCCTCTAACTTCAACTTCTCCCATGTGTGATACGTCAAACAACCCACAGGCCTGACGTACAGCTAGATGCTCCGCTACCACACCCGTATACTGCACGGGCATTTGCCAACCACCAAATTCAGTAAAGCGTGCTCCCAAAGCCCTATGATTAGCGGCAAGGGGCGTTGTTTTACCCGCCATCGCCTAACTCCCCCTATAGTCTGTGTTCTGACACACCTTAATGCTCCCACCCATATCCTAGTACAGGAATAAAACTATGTCATACCCCACTTTGCGGATCATGATATAGGCTTAGAAAGAAGGGTGGACATATGTGCCGCGTGCTGCAATTGGTATTAAATCCTTTGCTAAAGCGTAGAAAGCGTACTGTACTTTTGATCTGGAAGCGTCGGAACCGTTAAAAGCTGTTCTTCGCATTTGACCTCGAAATGGGGCTTAACTTGACCATTGCAGCAAGTTAGCCCCCCTAACCAACCTACACATACACCTCTGCACACCAAGTGCGGTACTTGTCCACTTTTCCTAGCACCACATCGAAATAGTAGTTTTGAATTTGGCGGCTTATAGGCCCAATGCTTCCGTCCCCAATGGGACGATGATCGATCTCTGCAATTGGGCAAACTTGAGCCCCGGTGCCAACGAAAAAGGCTTCATCGGCTACATACAGCTCTGTTCGATCTATAGGTCTTTCCACTACAGGGATATCAAGTTCCTCAAGGGCAATCTGCATTACGGTATTTCTGGTAATCCCCTCGAGAATGTCTGCAGTAACAGTGGTGGTAATCAGTTTTCCGTTCCTAACGATAAATAAATTCTCTGCACTACCTTCTGATACATGGCCATCAGAAGCCAGAAAAATGGCCTCATCATATCCATCTTGTAGGGCCTCGTCTTTTGCCAAAGCAGCATTAACATAGGCACCGTTGATTTTCGCCCGCATAGGAATCATATTATCCTCAAGATGGCGCCAAGATGATACTCGGGCTTTAAGACCCCTATCCATATCTAAGTAATCGCCAAAAGGAATAGCGAAAACCAAAAAACCATCATCTAGACCATCCAGTTTGACTCCAATAGCATGGGTTGATTTATAAAATACAGGCCTGATATAGACATCCTGACGATCACCGTTGCGGCGCAAAAGCTCAAGGGTGATTTCGCAAAGCTCATCAACGCTGTACTTTGGGTCAATCCGCAGTATCTTGCATGATTGTATAATCCGTTCGTAATGCTCTTTCATGCGAAACACAAAAAGCTGTTCTTCTTCTTCAGACCAATAAGCCCTAATTCCCTCAAAACAAGCAGTTCCGTAAAGAAAAGCGTGGGTCATCACATTTATTTTCGCATCTTCCAAGGGGACAAAGTCCTTTTCGAAATATGCATATCTTGCCATGATTTTATCGCCTCCTGGGGCCCCGACAGGTATTTTATTGTATCTAGGTAATTTCTTCATTTTAGTTTCTCTTTCGTGCTGGAAAACCCTCTTTCCACCACCCTAAAAGCTAATCATCATCGTATTTAGGCACTACCCCTTGCCTGACTAATCTGTCCTGGGGTCTATAGGTGCTTTCCTCGATCAATTCACGGTGAACAACCTTGTCATCGATTTTTATGACACGCCACAGCTGCACTTCATACCCCTGCCGGCCTTTCCTCTCCTCCACCACTGTTCCGGGAAGCAACGAAGGATCAAATCTCCGTATTATTCCAGGCTCCAGGATCCGCACTATACTGGAATCCAGCTCAATTTTCCTTCCCTCGGGTGCATCTGAATAAACTTTGATGATCAGCCGCTCATATTCTACTTCGGCATTGAGCAGTAAACCATATGGTGAGTTATTGCGGAAAACAAGATCCAGATAGTCGTAAGCAACAGCCGCATCTCGGCCTAAAGGGACATAAGCAATAGGAAGGGAATGGGGGGACCGGGTGATCACATCCAGTCCGGCTAAAAGCACAGCATTATATAGTGTTGTAGATACTTGGCATACTCCTCCCCCGATACCTGGTAAAAGCTGTCCATTAATAATCACCGGGGCGGCTTTGTATCCTTCAGAATCCAACCGAGGCCCGACCTTACGGTTGAAACTAAATATTTCGCCGGGCCTTATGAGGACCTCCTGCAGCTCTTGGGCCGCCAAACGAATGTTCGCTACTCGGTTTTCATCTTGGGGATCGAACCCGGTTGCAAACTGGGCAATAGGTCTCCGAATATGTAAAGCATAGGCGTCTTGTGTAGAAAAATCCGGTGTCACTAGCTCGGGGGTAACAGTAACAGTACGTCTTTTGGGGGAAATTGAAGCAGTTACTACGTCATTGAGCAGCTGATCTAGCTCCACTTTTTGACCGGGAATTCCGGGGATAACTTCCACTTCACCACTGGAAGTTATGCGAAACCCGGCATCTATGGGAGGAAGATTGGCACTGAGAGCAATCTTTCTAAGAACTGAGGTCAGCTTTTCCCGATCAACTGAGACAATGTGAGGTACCTCCCACCCATGGTTTTGGCTTTGGATGTAGTCGGATATTCGTCTCAATAAATGTCCTTGTCTGCCTACTTGAAAAGCAGAAGTGAGAATATTGTCCAGATCAGTGGTAATGCCAATTTGACCCGGTACAACATCCCACTCAATATCTCCACAGACAATGGAAAGCGGAGTGTCGGTAACAGTCTGCAGGTATTTCCCCAAAAATGCCTTAGCCTCCTGATAACTGAGACCTCCGACATTTATTGAAGCAACGGAAACCCCTTGGGCAATAGCGTCTCCACCCAAATATGAAGCCACAAAAGCATAACCTACACTGGAAAGACAGCCGATCATAATGACCGCGATAATCACGAGTAGAGCCGAGCGCCGCAGACGGATCACTAGATACATATGACTCTCCTCCCTAATAAAGGCCGATCCAATGGCAGGCATCCATGCAGTTTTTTGATTGCTGCAATAGGCCACATGTTCAAACAACACGTAAAGCCTTTATCCAACGGCGAAACGTCCTAGCGGCGGAATAGATACAAAAAGGCAGCCGCCGCAAGCGCCAGTACAACCCAGAATACAGGTTGTCTCTTCCCTAAGGATGTACCTTTTAATTCCCTGCGGGCCATTACCCTTTGCAGTTTATTTCCCTGCTTCAAGTGTTCAACAGCCTTTTGGAAATCACCTTTTTGTCTGTAAACAACACCAAGATTGTGATAAGCAGTAGCATAGTCAGGATCATATTCAATTGCGCTTTTGTAGAGTCTAATCGCTCCATCAAGATCACCATTTTCCCTATAAACATTGCCCAAATTGCTCAATGCGGGAGCAGACTCCGGCTCTATGGTTAGTGCATTTTCAAAACATGTCTTTGCCCGGCCCAAATCTTCCGATCTAGCAAAAATGACACCCAACTTGTTGTATGCAAATGACGAGTGGCCTTCAAGTTCGATCAATTTTTGAATCGCTTCCTTGGCCTCTTCCAGCTCACCGATTTCTGTTAAACGGGTAACTGTATGTCTAAGTTCTGCTGCTTTTTGTTCTGTCATCAGTAATGCAGCCTACTAGTTGGTTATTCGGCCGCTTCCTCCCTATTTTTGCCCCTATTATATCGTAACCTTAATATGTTATCCAGGTGGGAATCATTTTCTCCTGTTAGTTTGGCGTAATATATCTTTACTGAAATATACCAAAGACTTTGCTACATAGACGCTTCCCAAGTAACCAAAGATGGGATAAAGCAATCCAATCAAATACCCGAACCCTACTAAGGACAAAACCAGTCCAACAGATAAAAACATCCCCACAGTTGCTGCTTGTGTCCCCGACCCATATCGCTGCACAACGGCAAATAGATTTGTAACTGCCGTAGTAAGCATGGCAAACCAAATAGCAATGCCGTAGACATTGCCGAAAATGGGATGGATGCCGTCAGCTACTAAGGCAAGGGGTATAGGGGAATTTGCTGTAGAAGAACCCCTGCCCCACAAAGCTAGGCTTCCTGTAAGCAGTAATATTCCAAGAAGCAGTCCACCCCCCATGCCGCCCCAAAAGGCGAAACGCCTTGAGGGCAGCGTCGCTGCCACAGGTATACAAGCAGCAATACCCAACATGGAATTATACGCCAAATATATCAAACCGGAAAGCCACCAATTGGGGATTAAGGCTGACGGAGCACTTTTCCACAACACTACCAGTCCATGTGCGCGTATAGAAGGCCAGATTTTCAACAAGCCATTGACTCCAAGAACAATGGCGCAGACTGAAATGACTGGAACCAACAGACCATTGACGAAAAGTACACCTTTTGCCCCTTTTATGCAGCTTGCACCAGTAAAACAAGCAGTAGCAATTATCCCAACCAGAGGATGAATTCCCCACTGCTGCTGCATCAAAGATCCAGCACCGGCCAGCATGACTCCAACACCCGCTAAAAGAAAGCAGGTGACCACAATATCGTAGTACTTCGCCCACCCTGTTCCACAGATAACCTCAAGAACACGCCGATATGAGCCATCACCTAAAGCATGTGCCAACATGAAGCTAAAGCCGCCCATGAGCATGAAGCCCACGGAGACCAGTATAATTCCCATCAGGCCACTGTGGCCATAAACCACGAAAAAAGTCAGCGATTCCTGGCCAGATGCAAACCCCGCCCCCACAACTGCCCCTACGTATGCTGCGGCAAAAGACCACCATACACCCAGCATAGTTCACCGCCAATCCCGCTTTCATCAATTCACACCTTCCATATATGTATAGATCAACATGATCCTTCATATACTTGACTGTGAATAATTAGATTGAAGGAGTGAAGGTTTTTGACAAAGGCTTGGGCTTCCCAAGGACAAACGAACCCTGATTACGTTTCGCGGGTGCATATAGACAATGCAAGGGGGCCGGAAACGCTGGCCCAGGATCTTTGGACTTTTATGGTGCCCGAGCTTTCCCTGATGGCCACACCGCATAAACCGGCACAACTGGTTATTCTTTGCGTTGGTACCGATCGCTCCACCGGCGATTCCCTAGGTCCCCTTGTCGGCACTAAGCTTTTGGAATCCTACAGACTGCCACCGGGAGTACAAGTGTTGGGCACATTAGAACAGCCCGTGCATGCCGGAAATCTGGAGAAGTACGCCGAATTGCTCCAGCAAAAACACCAACACTCTTATGTTTTGGCTCTGGATGCATGTCTAGGGAAATCTGAAAATATCGGCTACATCACGGCCAAGGAAGGACCCCTCAAACCCGGCACCGGTGTAAACAAACAATTGGTTGAAGTCGGCACGAGCCATTTGATCGGAGTAGTCAATGTTGGTGGGTTCATGGAGTATTTTGTTTTACAAAATACTCGTTTGAGTCTTGTCATGCGCATGGCACAGGTTATGGTCGATGCACTTGCCGGGCTCCTTTATATGTACCAAAGGACATTATACCCTTGTGCAGTAAACAAAGGGACACATCATATAAGCATCCCTTTCTCTAGTGGAAGCTGGGAGTCAGTACCTGTTGCACCTTCCAAAATTGAATAGAAAGGCAAAGCATAGAAACAAAAGTTGGCTGCTTCTCTGCTTTGCCAAACCCTTTAAACAGCTGCGGAACCCAGCTGTAAAGCTGCACGGGCGGCGGTTTTAGCGCGGTCGTATACTTCCCGGACAGGCAGTTTCACAGTTTGGGCCACCTGATAGCAATCCCGGTATTCGGGAGCTACCGTCACAACATCCTCCCCCAACTTTCCTATTTTGACTTGGATGTTTTCGCTGGCAACCTCAACTGAAATCATTTCCCTTGGAAGTGTGTAGCGTTTTTTGCGTTCCAGCCTAATTCCCAGTGTTGTGGTCTCTTTGAAAATCAGCTTTGCCAGGGCATCTTGCAGTTCGAGGGGAGAAAGCACAGTTAAAACGACACCGGCTCGCCCCCCCTTCATGATTGCATTTTGCACATACACGTCAAGGGCACCATTATCAAGCAGGCTTTGGGCCAAAGGGGGAAGTAATTCAGGGTTATGGTCATCGATCGAGCATTCCATAACAGCTATTTCATCCATGTCCCAAAGTGTTTTGCCTTCAGGTATTGGTTCGAACAACACTAGTCTTAACAAATTAGGTATCGGTAAATCTCTTGTTCCTGCTCCATATCCAACCTTGATTAATCGCCCACTAGACATGGGACCGTAAGCGGAAGCAAGTTCTGTCAACAGGGCAGCGCCGGTAGGTGTCACTAACTCATTGGGTATCCCCTTGGAATAGGTTGGAACTCCACTCAGTAGATTCACAGTAGCGGGCACCGGTATGGGCATGGTGCCGTGTGCCACATCTATAAAGCCTGTCCCTAAATGGACGGGACTTGAACGTATCTCTTCTGCACCCAGATGATGAAACCCAGCCACAGTGCAGACTATATCGACAATGGCATCAACAGCCCCCACTTCGTGGAAATGAACATCATCCACAGTAGTACCGTGGGCTTTAGCTTCCGCTTCAGCCAACCTTTCAAACACTGCGATGGCACGTGTTGCTACCTTAGGCTCAAGACTCCCTTGTTCAATAATCTCAACTATATCTTGCAAATGGCGGTGTACATGCTGTTCAGGATGGTGGACAACGACATGGCAAGCCGCAATCCCCTGCTTGGCCACTCTAGTTATTTCCAGGTGTACATCTTCCAGACCCAAAGCGGTGATAACGCCTTGGAAGATTTCCTCGGGAACGCCTAAGTCCAGCAATGCCCCGAGGAACATGTTTCCACTGGCTCCTGAAAAACAGTCAATATAAACGTTCACCAATACAATCGCTCCCTTGTAGTTTGAGTCTATGTACCCGTATGTTCCACGTAGAACATAGCAGGGACAGATCACTTAAATGTTGTCCTGCAGAACCCGGTAGTTAGTGTTCCACGTGGAACACTAACTAAAAGCTCAGTCCACGTTCTCACCTAATTTGATATTTAATTCACACTGTGCTGATTAAATGAGCACTATACCCCGCCCCAAACCCGTTGTCGATGTTCACAACAGTAACACCGGGTGCGCAGCTGTTGAGCATACCCAGCAGTGCAGCCATCCCTCCTAAAGCAGCTCCATAACCTACGCTGGTAGGGACCGCTATAATCGGGCTGTGAATTAAACCGCCGATAACACTCGCCAGAGCGCCTTCCATTCCAGCCACAACTACAGCGGCCTTAGCATCTTCTATTTTATGCAGTTCGCCAAACAGCCTGTGTAGGCCGGCTACCCCAACATCATAGACCCGCACTACCTTGCTCCCCATAATTTCCGCTGTAACAGCGGCCTCTTCTGCCACAGATAAATCTGAAGTACCGGCACTAATTACTGCTATGTAGGGTTGTTCTACCTCTGGCTCGCTCCTGGACCATCCCAAAGTAATTAATTGCCCAATCTCATGGTACTTTGCATCCTTAACGGCTTCGCAAACCGCTTCACCGACAGCGGAATCGGCGCGAGTGGCCAGAACCTTATCACTGCGATCGGCCAACCGCTGAAATATCTCCACTACTTGCTGCTTGGATTTGCCTGCACAATAGATTACCTCCGGAAAGCCCTTGCGTTTTGCCCTGTGATGATCAATTTTAGCAAATCCCACGTCTTCATAAAGACCAGACTCCACATATTCAATGACGGCATCTTGATCAATGGCACCTGCTTTAAATTCCAACAACATTCGTCTTAAGTTGGTGTCGTTCAAACTGGTTCCTCTTTCTTCAATCCCATACCCCGCATCCCATAATTTCCAGAATACGGTTCAGTTCTTCCGGGGAGTAGTATTCAACTTCAATCTTGCCTTTACCCTTGTTGTCCCGTACCAAAACTTTAGTACCAAACACGCCCCTCAGTTGATCCTCAATTTCCGTTATTAATGGATCTCGCCTACCAGATTTCTTTATGGGGGGCCTGCCACTTGTGGACTCGGCACCTACAGAACTAAGGTGTGCCTCAAGCTGCCGAACTGACCAGGATTCTTGAACACATACTTGGGCCAACTCCCAGGCTCTATCTTTCTCTAACGCAGCCAGAATCTTTCCGTGGCCGGCACTCAAATCCCCTTTTGCAATCCACTGCTGCACGTCCTCGTGCAGCTGCAACAATCTTATCCGATTGGCAACTGTAGGTCGCCCTTTCCCTACTGCACTTGCCACTTCTTCCTGGGTTAGCCTAAATTGCCGAATTAACGTTTCGTACGCCTGGGCTTCCTCAATCGGGTTCAAATCTTCCCGCTGTAAATTTTCAATTAGGGCTATCTCCATAATTTGCTGATCTGTTAAATCTTTGACAAGTGCTGGAATTTCTGTCAGCCCAGCTGCCTTGGAAGCACGCCAGCGACGTTCGCCGGCAACCAACTGAAATCTGTTCTTATGGGGCCTGACAGTAATCGGCTGCAGGACTCCCTTTTCCCGGATCGAAGCAGCAAGTTCCTTGAGAGCCTCTTCGCTGAAATCAACCCGGGGCTGGAAAGGATTGGTTTCAATGGACTCCAAAGGGATCTGTTGAACGATGTCACCACTTTCCTCCATTTGAGGAATGAGGGCTTTCAAACCGCGGCCCAACGCAGGTCTTGTCATGCTCCGATCAACTCCCTAGCTAACTCTCTATACGCCGAAGCACCACGACAGTGTTCATCATACATTATGATCGGCTGGCCGTGGCTAGGTGCCTCACTCAAACGCACGTTTCTGGGAATGATAGCTTTAAACACCCTATCACCAAAGAACTTCTGCACTTCTTCTACTACCTGCTGGGACAGATTCGTGCGGGCATCGTACATAGTCATTAAAATTCCACAGATTTCGAGATTTGGATTTAGATGCTCCTTTACAAGCCCAACGGTTCCCATCAACTGACTCACCCCTTCCAACGCGTAGTATTCACACTGGATCGGGATTAATGCGGCTGTAGCTGCACACAGCGCATTGATGGTCAAAAGCCCCAGTGAAGGTGGGGCATCCACTAAAATATAGTCATAATTAGCAAGTATAGGTTCTAAAGCACTTTTCAACTTATACTCTCTGGACATAGTTGCTACTAGTTCAATTTCTGCGCCCGCTAGTTCCAACGTGGCGGGGACAGCATCCAACCCTGGGGTAAGTGTTCTTTGAACAGCAGCCTCAATGGGACAGCCTTCGATAAGCACGTCGTACATGCATCGTTCCACTTGGCTCTTCTCGATCCCAACTCCACTGGTAGCATTTCCCTGGGGATCGATATCAACAAGAAGAACTTTCTTCCCAAGTTCGCCTAAGCAGGCACCTAGATTTACTGCAGTAGTACTCTTACCAACACCACCTTTTTGGTTGACAATGGCTAGGCATACGGCCAATTCACCTCACCCCATCTCTTGGATTAACGTAGTCCTTAAAATCACTTTTCGACCTGTTGCCGTTGAATTGTAATCTGCATTTCCAATAAATCGGAAGTAACCGACTCTTCTAGTTCAACTTCAACCCCACCGGACCGCATCTCTTTAACCAACTCTCTAACGCTGTTTTGCAGCAACCTGGCATCACGCCAAACCTTAGTGATCTTTTGCTCACTCTTTTGCGAAGTGTCGCCTCCCACATCATCGTTGAGCATCTTACCGATTAAAGCCTCTGTTTCCCGAACAGACAGCTGTTTCGCTTTCACAGTTTCAATAACCTCAAGCTGTTTGGTTTCTGAATCCAGTCTCAATAGGGCTCGACAGTGCCGCTCGGTCATTATTTCCCGGGAAATCTTGCTTCTCACTTTCGGGCTCAGTTTCAACAAGCGAAGTTTATTAGCAATTGATGATTGGCTTTTCCCAATGCTTTGCGCCAATTCGTCTTGCGTCATCCCAAATTGCTCCAATAGCTGTTGATATGCTAAAGCCTCTTCCCAAAAATCCAAGTCTTCCCGCTGCAAGTTTTCAATCAGTGCCATTTGCGCGCTGGCAGCGTCATCAAGTTCCCTCACAACGGCAGAAATTGTTTCCCACCCAAGATATGCTGCCGCCCTAACCCTTCTCTCCCCTGCTACAAGTTGGTAGCCTTCTGGGCAACTGCGGACCACTATAGGCTGGATCAACCCATGCTCCTCTAAAGACTGGGCCAACTCCTGGATCGCCTCTTGGTTAAAAGTTTCCCGCGGTTGGAACGGATTTACCTCAATATCTGCTAACGGGATCTGCCGAACTATATCTGCTTCTTGGCTAGTTGGGACCTGCTGCCTTTTTCCCAGATCCTTTACCCGTGCCCGAAGGACATCACCCAAGCGCACCTGCATCCCTCCATAAAAATCGAAAATTACCTATACATTCCTTTTGTAGTTTTCTCTTCCCGCAAGTACCTTTCCTGCCAAACTGTCCAAATCACGTTAAAACAAAGAGCCCATCGCATTCAGCTGGGCTCCTTCAATATATGCATCAAACGCTACTTTTTTCGGCTCAGCGGATTTTTCCTTGGGATTCCCGGCCTTCTTGGGTACCGTTCGGCTGTAGCAGTCATTTTTTTGATCACCACAAGCTGTCTTCTATCGCCACTGGGCAAGGCCGTGTCAATGATTCGAGACAATTCTCCCCCCAGCATCTCCACCGCATCTGCGGCTTCTGGAACCTCATCCCTACCACCCGGTCCCTTCATGGCCACCATGGTGCCACCGACCCTAACCAAAGGCAGGAGATATTCGGCAAGAAGGACCAAAGGGGCCACCGCTCTGGCAACCGCAGCATCGTACTGCTCCCTATGGGTTCGGTTCTGTCCTATTTCCTCGGCTCTTCCATGAAAACAATTGATTCCTTCCAATCCAAGAGAATCTATAACGTTCTTTAAAAATTCAATCCGTTTCTGCAGTGAATCTATCAAAGTAATCTGCATATTGGGCCGGGCAATTTTAATGGGCACGCCGGGAAAACCCGCACCGCTTCCGACATCAATAAGTCGCCGTGATTTCTCTACTTCCGGCAACAAAAGTAGTGTAAGGGAATCGAGAAAATGCTTCTCCCCCATCTCCTGCACAGGAATGCTTGTGAGATTCAACCTTTGATTCCATTCGACAATCATGGATCGATGAAGCTCAAACAACGGCTCTGCCTCTGTCGCTACGAGTACACCCATACTCTTTGCCCCATCAACGATCTCCATTTCACATCTAACCAAACTAACGCCTCCTGTTTGTTTGCTAATCAGTTTTTTCGCTCGCTTTCAGGCGGCGTCCCCGATGTTCCAAGAACACCATCAGTACAGAAATATCTGCCGGTGACACTCCGGCAATACGAGAAGCCTGCCCCAATGAATGCGGCCTAACCGAGTTAAGCTTCTCTGCGGCCTCTTTAGAAAGCCCCTCTACCAAGTCGTAATCAATCCAATCAGGTAGTACCCTGGCTTCCATTGCCTGGAATCTTTCTACAGATCTGCGTTCTTTAAGAATGTAGCCGGCATATTTGACTTCTGTTTCAACGAGTTCTTGCAGTTCTTCATCGAATGTACTTTCGAACCCCAGCGCACGTAGTTCTGAATATGTTATTTCCGGCCGCCTAAGGAGTTCTTCACCTGTTACTACACGGGAAATAGGTGTACTGCCGACCGACTCCAACGCCGCGGTAATTACTTGAGATGGTGTTATACGCCATGTGCCGAGTCTTTCCATTTCCTTTTCAACAGCATACCATTTGCTTTGAACTTTTTCATACCGTTCCCCAGACAAAAGACCGAGGTCTTTTCCGTATCTACTTAACCGTCGATCGGCATTATCTTGCCTAAGAAGCAGGCGGTATTCTGCCAAGGAGGTCATCATGCGGTAGGGCTCATGTATAGTCTTGGTAACAAGATCATCAATCAATACACCGATATACGCCTCATCGCGGCCTAAAATCAACGGTTGTTCTTTCCGCAGGTAAAGACCACAATTGATACCTGCTATAATACCTTGGGCCGCCGCTTCCTCATAACCCGAACTGCCGTTGATCTGACCAGCGAAAAACAACCCTCGAATCGTTTTTGACTCCAGGCTGGATTTCAACTGATGTGGTCCAAGACAATCATATTCAATGGCATAAGCCAGCCGCAAGAATTCAACATTTTCAAGCCCTGGGATACTTCTGGCCACTTCCATCTGTACCTCCGCAGGCAAGCTCGTAGAAACACCACTCAAGTATACTTCCTGCGTGTCCCAACCTTCCGGTTCTACGAAGACCTGATGAGATTCTTTATCTGGAAACTGCACTATCTTGCTTTCGATTGAGGGACAGTATCTTGGGCCTATTCCCATAATGGCGCCGCCGTAGAGTGCAGTTCTATCCAAGTTTTCCGAGATAATCCGGTGAGTTTCCGATGTAGTATGTGTCAACCAACACGGCAGTTGCTTTCGCTTTGCCACTTTACTAGTAAAAGAAAACCCCCTCGGTAGTTTTTCGCCGGGTAAAGCCGTCATTTTGTCATAATTCAAAGAACGGCTGTTTGCCCTTGGCGGTGTACCGGTCTTAAACCTGATCAACTGAAAGCCCAGCTCCTCAAGATTCCGGCTCAACCCGTGTGTAGTCTGCTGAGCCTGGGGTCCGGACTCATAGTGCACTTCTCCCACGTGGATTAAAGAACGCATATATGTCCCATTGGCCACAACTACACATTTTCCCTGAAACCTTTCTTCTGTGCGTAAGGCGACACCCCAAACCCGGCCGCCTTTTACTAGGATTCTTTCAACACAACCTTCTCGCAAGAACAGCCGGGGTTCTCTTTCCAGTATTTGACGCATCTTCCAAGAGTACAGCTTGCGGTCAACTTGTGCTCTTAAAGCCCGAACAGCCGGTCCTTTCCTGGTGTTAAGCATCCGCACGTGCAAAGAAGTTTCATCAGTAATGCGTCCAATTTCGCCACCTAGTGCATCGATCTCCCTAACGATATGGGCCTTTCCCGGGCCTCCTATCGAAGGGTTGCAGGGCATCATAGCAACACTATCTAATGCCAAAGTAAAAATAGCCGTGCGAAACCCCATGCGGGCTGCTGCCAGGGCAGCTTCACAACCGGCATGGCCGGCTCCTACAACGATCACATCGAATTTTTCCACTGCTCACCCTACCCTAGTCTCATAATGATCTCATGATCGTCCTCACAACATACTCCCGCATTCATATCAAGCACTGCTTTCGGTTCGCTCTCTTTGTTTAAGCCAGACTTGTAGGGCCACAATGTCACCACTGTCAATACCAGGGATACGTGCGGTCTGGCCGACAGAAATGGGTCTGATTTTCTCCAGTAATTCGATAGCGGCTGTCTTTAGGCCCCTAATCTGCCTATAAACCACATCTTGGGGAATTACCTGCCTCTCAAGTTTTTCCATCCCCATCATCTGTCGACGTTCGCGAGCCAAGTAACCGGCAAACTTGATTTCAATCTCTACTTGCTTTTCAATTTGCCAGTCGAGTTCAGCCAATTCCACACCTATATCCGCCAAATCACCATAACTGATCTCCGGGCGCTGCAAAATATCTGCGGCACTCACAGCCTTCGAAAGATCGCCACTGCCTAAAGTAATCAAAGCTTCCCGAACCGCCTCAACCGGGGTTATCTGAAGTTTCTTTAATCTATCAATTTCTTGTTGGATGGCATCCCTTTTCTTTCGGAAACGCCTGAACGTATTTTCGCACAAAAGTCCAATTTTATAGCCATAGTCTGCCAGCCGCATATCCGCGTTGTCCTGCCTAAGGCTGACACGGTATTCCGCTCTAGAAGTCATCATCCTGTAGGGCTCATCTACGCCCTTGGTGACCAGATCATCAATTAAAACACCGATATAGGCATCGCGTCGGCTGACAATAAAAGGCGGCAATCCCTTCACCATTCGGGCCGCATTGATGCCTGCCACTATTCCTTGAGCGGCCGCCTCCTCATATCCTGATGTGCCGTTAATCTGCCCTGCGGTAAACAGACCCTTGAGGCGCTTGCTTTCTAGCGACAAATTAACCTGCCAAGGATCAACAAAATCGTACTCAACAGCATAAGCAGGCCTCATAATCTTGGCATCTTCAAGACCTGGGATAGTTCGCAGCAAAGCAATCTGTACATCTTCAGGCATGCTCGTTGTTAAACCAAGCATATACAATTCACTTGTAGCACGCCCTTCTGGTTCTAAGAAGATTTGGTGATCGGTTTTTTCGGGAAACCGCATCACTTTGCGATCGATAGATGGGCAAAATCGCGGACCCTTTGTAGAAACCAAACCGGTTTGAATCGGTGAACGATGCAAATTCTCATGCACAACCCGAATAGTATCCGAATTTGTGCTGGTTAAATAACAAGACAACTGCGGCCTTTCAGCCCTTGGCTTCCAAAAAGAGAACTGTAGAGGTTCTTGGGCACCTTCTTGCTCCATTAATTTAGTCAGATCAACGCTGTTGGCATCAAGGCGAGGAGGTGTGGCACTTTGAAAACGCCTCAGTTGAAAGCCGGCCTTTTGCAGGCTTTCCGACAACTCAGCGGCACTTGGTTCTCCATGTCTGCCGCCGGGATAACGCACCTCTCCGGCAATAATATAACCGCCTAGGAAAGTGCCTGTACATAAAACAACCGCCGGCGCCTCTATTACTGTCCCCATCTTAGTTTTAACACCGGAGATCCTGCCATCTTGACTTAATATTTCCGTGACTATCCCCTGTTTTATATCAAGCCCGGACTGTGTCTCAAGAGTTTCAATCATAATGCCTTGATAAAGACGTTTATCTGCTTGGGCTCGCAGAGCATGGGTTGAGGGGCCTCTGGACAGATTCAGCATGCGAATGTTTAAATACGCACCATCAATTACCTGCCCCATAACCCCACCTAAGGCATCTATCTCTCTAACCAGGTGGCTTTTCGCGGCGGGACCGCCAATGGCGGGGTTGCAGGAAAGCTGAGCTATAGTATCTATCTGCATAGTAAGCAAAACGGTGCGACAGCCAAGACGCGCCGCAGCCAAAGCCGCCTCACACCCTGCATGCCCTCCCCCTACAACGATAACATCATAGCTGTATAATGCGTCCACCAAAACCCCTACTTCCCTAGACAAAAGTCAGCAAATATGCGATCAATTACATCAGCCTGCAGTGTGTCTCCGGTTATCTCTCCCAAATTTTCTGCGGCTCCTCGGATATCTATTGCAACCAAATCTACAGGCAACCCGTTAAGACATGTTTGTTTAGCTGCCGTAAGGTTTTCCAATGCATCTTTGAGTGCCTGTTTGTGCCGAGTACGAGTAACCATTAGAGATTCGCCTGATAAGTCCACCAAGCCCCCTGTTACCCTTTCTACAATTATTTCTTCTAAGCTTTCCAGCCCTGTTTTCTCTGTTGCCGAAATCCTTACAACCGGGGTGTCGGGTACCAGCTTAGTACATTCCTCTTTAGATACTGCAATACCTAGATCTGCCTTGTTTAAAACTATTACTGCAGTCCTTCCCGTCAGCTGCTTAAGCAATTCAACATCATCACCATGAATTGGTGTGGAGCCATCAATTACGTATATCACCAAATCGGCACCATCCATTAGTGACATGGCACGTTCTACCCCGATTTTCTCGATCACATCTTCGGTGTGGCGAATTCCCGCCGTGTCTCTAATCACAAAAGGAAATCCGTCTATATTCACAATCTCCTCGATAACATCCCTGGTAGTACCGGGAATTTCTGTTACAATGGCCCTATTTTCCCGAAGCAGCATATTTAAAAGACTAGATTTTCCTACATTGGGGCGTCCAATTATAGCTGTATCGACACCCTCTCTAATAATTTTACCTGAGTCGGCGGTTGCAAACAACCTCTCGAGTCGATCTTCAATACCTTGACATGCGCTTATTAGTTCATCTGCATCCATGTCCCCGACTTCCTCCGGAAAATCAATTCCCGCCTCAATTGCCGCCAACAAGCCTATTAATTCATCTCGCATTTCCTTAATGCTTTTGGATAAATCCCCTTCCAACTGTCTGAGCGCTAAACGATGCCCCTTATCAGTCTTTGCTCGTATGAGATCCATGACTGCCTCTGCTTGACTCAGATCCAGTCGTCCATGTAGAAAAGCCCGTTTAGTAAATTCGCCTGGGTCAGCCAGCCTAATACCAAGCCCAAGTATGCGCTTAAGCACATTTTGCAGAGGAATTAATCCGCTGTGACAGTTAATCTCCACTACATCTTCTCTAGTATAACTGTGAGGTGCCCTCATCACACTGACAACTACTTCATCGAGTTTTTCACCGGAATCACTCAATATCCAACCATAGCTCAAACTCCAGTTTCTAGCTTCCTCCAATGAGCGACCTTTAGGGGAACGAAATATTTTATCTATGGTGCTGATCGCTTCAGAGCCGCTGACTCTGACAATACCTATGCCACCTTCTCCAATAGGAGTAGCGATCGCGGCGATTGTATCTTCTACCCAATTTTCCACCTGCATACCCTGCCACTCCTTCACAGCATCCTGTAGTGAATCACAATTTCAAAAGTGCAAAAAGGAACGCATCAACGAATGACACGCTCCTCTCCATGCGCCGCTTAATTAACAATTGGAACCTAAAACAGACCAGTTTACCGTTTGCGCCTCACGGTTATTACAACCCTTCGGAAGGGTGCCTCCCCTTCGCTGTGGGTGTGAACCCCTCTGTCGTTCTCTAAAGCCAAGTGTATAATCCTGCGCTCCATGGCATTCATGGGGTCTAAAACTGCCCTCCGCCCTGTTCGCTTGACACGCTCAGCCAGCCGCAGCGCCAGGTTTTCCAATGTCTTAGCCCTTCGATTCCGATACCCTTCAGCATCTAGTATTACCCGAATCCATTCATTATTGCGGTTCATTGCTAGGCTAACCACATACTGCAGCGCATCCAAAGTCTCACCACGGCGTCCAATGACAAGACCCAGTTCGTTGCCGCTGATTTGCATTTTTAAGACGTTGTCAGGTTCCCAAACGTAATCCACACGGCATGTCAGTCCCATCCGATCTAGAAGTTTCTGCAAAAAATCCTGGGCTGCCTGAGCCCTTTCCTCTTTTT
>JAAYQZ010000085.1 GCA_012519025.1 Bacillota bacterium | reverse complement strand
TGGGCTTTACACTGGCCACCGGCGTGCTTATGGCACTCAGTCATTTCCGCAAGAAAAATCCGCAAAGTGCGCCGGCAGACGGCAGTTTTATAGAAAATACCGATACCCTGCTGACGGTGTTGAGCGGTGTCCCCATCTTCCGCACGGCATTGGATCATTTCTTTAGAAGAAAACTGAGCACCGAACTTCTAGCCAGTGCAGCCACGTTGGCATCATTACTCCAAGATGATGATCAATTCAGCCTTTCCATCCTTTCCCTGGTGTACTTAAACACGCTGATCCGCAGTGCTGCCTTGGAATCTGTTCGGGATCGGATCCGGACTATGCTGGCAGGTAAAAAACCCATCGCGCGCTTGATCACCGAAAAAGGCCGGGTAATTGTGCCGGGTTCACAACTTGCCAAAGGTTCCCGTTTTGAAGTCCGTCCCGGAGAAAGACTTCCCGCCGATGGTATTGTGGAAAAGGGTGAAGGTGCAGTCAAAGAATTCCCCACAGAAGCACGGCACTGCACATCGGCTGTTGCATCGGGAAGCACTGTTTATGCCGGAAGCCTTGTGACTGACGGTATTTTAAAAGTTCGGGCCACAAAGGTAGGTGAAAATACAAAGGTCGGGCAGCTGATTCGCCACCTCAAAACGAGAAAAGAAGCCCCCGATGAGAAAGCCGTCAAAAAGCTGAATCAGCTTTCTGCAGCTGCCATGGCTATAGCCGGTGGATATTACGCCATCACCAGAAACTTCCGAGGTGCTTTAAATATGCTGGTGATCGGTATGCCCGGTGCCGCAGGGCTTGCTAAGGCAATACCTGCGGAAATAGCCGCGGTTAGAGCAGCTTCCTTTGGCAGTCTCGTAAAAAGCGGAGACAGCCTCTCCAACCTTGGTGATGCCGAGTTAATACTTGTAGAAGACGGGTCTTTCTTGGCCAACGGCGATCCCCTTGTACAGGATACCCGAAATTATCTGGAACGTTTGAATTACCAGTTCCCGCCGGTAGCTGTTCCCGGTCAGGGGGAATGCGGCCAAGAAGAAATAGACAGGCTGACAGGTATTATTCAAGGATGGCAGCAAAACAATAAGGTCGTAGGCATGGTCGGTGCTGATGGCGGCCGTGCACCGCTGCTTTCCGCTGTGGACATCGGCATCACACGGGCCACCGGAGACGATCTGCAGCTTAAATCCGCCTCAATTATCATCACGGGAAATGACCCTAGATCCATGGCTGTTGTGGCGGAGCTTTCGAGAAACGCCAGAGCTGTTGCCAAACAAAACTCCAAAATGTCCACTTGGTCGTCTGTATTAGGCTATGTGCTGGGTATGTTCGGCAGGTTGACCCCGTTTTGGACAGGTATCATCCAAAACGTAAGCAATATTGCCATTTTAGCCAACTCCGGCCGACTCCTGCAGCCGGTCTCCAGCCAAACTCAGCTGGAGGAGCTGATGCGGGAAACCGCTGTTAGTATAGAGTCCGGCAGCGCAGTCGGCGGCAGCGCAGTTAAAAGCCCCGCCACCGGAGTTTATGCAGGTAGCACAAGGGGAGGTAGACCGGCACTTTTGCCAGCGCCGGTAAAGAGTAAAAAAAAATTACAAGTGAAGGCTCCCCAGATGAAATTCCGTTAGAATTTCTATCAAAGGATGAACTGATCACATATCTGCATACCGATGCCGAGATGGGGCTCAGTTTTCAAGAAGCTGCTAATAGGATAGAAATCTTCGGGCCCAATCAATTTAATGTGGGACACAACCCATCAATTCTTCGCATTTTCCTTGAACAGCTTGATAACTATACAAGCAAGGTGCTTTTGGGTCTTGCGGGACTTTCCATTTTTCTGGGCAAAACAGCTAACGCACTGATGGGATCCGGAGTTTTACTGGCTAATACCGCACTGGGTGTTGCCCAAGAGTATCGCGCGGAAAAATCTCTTAAAATGCTGGGTAAGCTGACCCCGGCAAAGTCAAATGTAATCAGGGAAGCTAAAGCCTACAATATACCTACGGAAAACCTGGTCCCCGGCGATATAATCACACTAAGTGCCGGTGACAGAGTGCCTGCCGATGCCTGTATTTTACAGTCTGCCTCACTTTGGATCGATGAGGCTTCTTTAACCGGGGAGTCGCTTCCCGTTTTCAAACAGGCTGATGTTTCCGGGAACAGTGGTACTGTTTTTATGGGTACGAAAGCTGTTCAGGGCAGTGCCCGGGCAGTGGTAATATATACAGGACAGCATACTGAAATGGGTGCTATCGCAAGAAGCATTGATCGTAAAAATTATTACTGCAAAAGCCCTGTTTACCGCCGCATTGATGAAGTGGGACACACCTTAGTCAACTGCGGCCTTTTGGTGAGCGGTCTTGCCTTTGCCGCGGGGCTATTTCATAGACAAAGACTCGATGACATAATCGTCAACGCTACTTCTCTTGCTGTTTCTGTAATTCCCGATGGGCTGATACCATTTATCACTTTAACGATGGCTTTGGGCTCCATGCGCCTTGCTCGGCAGGGTGTGCTGGTTCGGGAAATGCCGGCAGTGGACGCACTGGGGTGCATCAATGTACTTTGTGCCGATAAAACAGGCACCTTGACACAAAACAAAATGGAAGTACAAAAGCTTGCATGTCCTGGGGAGAAGATCCGGGGCTTAGATGAGATAAAACCGGAAAGTTATGCTCTTAAGAATCTGTTTCGCTGTGCAGTACTTTGCAATAACGCTCGGGTAGTGCAAGACAGGAAAGGTCGCTGGCAAACAACAGGCGACAGCACAGAAGCTGCGCTTTTGGTTGCGGCCGCCCGCCTAGGGCAGACTGCGCATAATGGTGAGTTTCAACGCATTAAAGAACTCCCATTCACCCCTTTGTCGAGGCAGATGATAGTCACTTGTGAAGATGAATATGGAAGACAGTGGGACTTTATCAAAGGGGCTCCGGAGGTCATTTTACCCAACTGCCAATGGCTTGAGGATGAAAAGGGTAATCTGAATGGGCTTCAAGATGCCCAACGAGACGACTTCAAAAAGCAAGCAGAGCATCTGTCTCAGGAGGGTCTGAGGGTGCTGGCTTTTGCCTACAGCGCGGTCGGTTCAAACAGTCCCGAAGCATGGATCTTTTTGGGCAGCATCGGTATTAAAGATCCCTTAAGATCCGGAGCCAAAGAGGCAGTGAGTGTTCTAAAACACGCTCATGTTAAGACTTTAATGCTGAGTGGAGATCATAAAGGTACAGCACTTGCCACAGCAAAGCAGCTCGGCATCGTTGATCTGCAAAGCAGTTTACCGGCGGTAGTGACAGGTGAAGACATAGAGAAGTTCAGTGATGTTGAAATGCGGAAGGCACTGGGTGTTTACAGCGTTTATGCCCGCATGACCCCGAGGCAGAAGCTTCGTTTGGTCAGCGCTCTCAAAGCTTCGGGGAGGATTGTTGCGATGATGGGTGATGGGGTCAATGATGCTCCTTCAGTGCGGGAGGCCCATGTGGGTATAGCTGTGGGCCTTAAAAGCGAGGAAGTGACAAAAAAGATAGCTCCTGTGGTTTTTGCTAGAGATGATCTTGGCAAACTTCCTGTGGCCATTCGGGAAGGTAGAACGGTTTATGACAACATCCGCAAATGTATGCGTTATTCTTTAACTACTAACTTAGGCGATGGGATTGTAATTATTTGGTCAGCCTTGCTTGGGCGCGCGATTCCCATCTTACCCCAGCAGCTGCTTTGGATTGATTTCACAAGTGATCCCGCTATTTTTTGGCTGCTTGCTAATGACAAACCCCACCAGGGTGTAATGCACCGCATACCTCGAAAAACCCATGAGAATATTTTAGGTCAAGGGCTGGGCCGCCGCATTACCACCCGCAGCCTGATCCTAGGCTTGAGTGCCATAGCAGTCGATGGATGGTCAAAAAAACAAAGCCACAACTTGGGATTATCCAGGACACTTACCATGGCTACCTTGACTTTAGGCAGGATGCTGCATTTAGTTGATTGCCGACATCTAGGTAAGGCCTTTGGGAAACCGGCTCCAAACCCAAAACTAGCTTACATGGGTGTATGGATGCTTGCACCCATCCTAGCCGCTATATACATACCTTGGCTTCAACCTATCTTCCAAACAGTACCACTTGCATGGTCCCACTGGCAGGCGGCAATTGCCGGTTCTGCTGCCGGCTTTCTTGCAGACAATGTGATCAACATTGCTGCAGACGGCAAATGGAAGACAGTAGGGGTGTGAGGAGGGCCGGTGTATTAGTCCGGCTTCCCACGGAGCTGTCTTAAATACCCGACTATTTGGACAAAGGGGTATTTATCGCATAATGCGGAACAGATCCTTGATATTTGGGCGAAAAGGTGCTAATTATAAGAAGCTTGCTATACAATGCATACCGTCAAATCTATTCAGGGAGGACAGGCTGTAAAAAGTAAGTTGGGGAAAAGTTCTGGGGGAGGTTTTAGTATGACGAAGCTGTACATTATTTTACTGATCTCGACTTTGCTGCTGCTGCCGGGATGTTTTGGC
>JAAYQZ010000084.1 GCA_012519025.1 Bacillota bacterium | reverse complement strand
CCATGCTTCAGGAATTAGTTGAGCAGGGACTTTTGCCACCGGTTGAGGAACGCCTACCGCTGGAGCCGTTTGTTTGGGAGCCGATCAATCAAATAGGCAAATACGGAGGCACTCTTCGCTGTGCTGTCACCTCACCAACCTCTCCCGGTGACAGCCATCACGGGCGTGTAGCATATTTGTTTGATACTGATGCCGCGGTAACGGAGATTGAAGCACAGATCGCAAAGGGTTACGAGTTCTCCGATGATGCTTCAGTTTTGACCATCTACCTGCGCGAAGGCTTGAAATGGTCGGATGGTCATCCTTTTACTAGCGAAGATATCATGTTTTGGTGGGAAGACGTTGCCAACAACAAGGATCTTTCACCGGTGTTGAGTTCCAGGTGGCGGACTGCTGAGATAACTGCACCGGACGCCTATACAATCAAGATCAAATTTAATGCCCCCAACCGCCCGATGATGGGTTTTTTGGCCTATTGGGGCTCACAACAAAACAACTTCTTTGATCCTAAGCACCACCTGATGCAGTATCACATTAAATACAACCCGGATGCTAATGAATTGTCTAAAGAACTGGGTTATGAAGATTGGATGGAATTGTTTAGCGCGTACCGAAGCATCGGTGCCGGCCAGGTTAATCTAGATCTACCGACCATCAATGAATGGGTTTTGACTGAACGCAGCACCACGCGCAGGATATATGAGCGCAACCCATATTATTGGGGCGTAGATCCTGCCGGAAATCAATTGCCATACATTGATAGATGGGAAGTCAGAGTGTTTAGCGACGGTCAAGTCGCTATTTTGGAAACACTGCAGGGCGGTATTGATTACGCCGGCTTTATCTTAAATCCCAACGAGTTTGCCATGTACAAGCGCTATGAGGAAGAGGGCGGATTCCGAGTACTCCCTTGGAAGAACGGCGATGGTTCCATGGTGACCTACGGATTCAACCAAAACCACCCTGATCCCATCATGCGGGAAATATTCCAGGATGTTCGCTTCCGAAGGGCCATGTCTTTAGCCATCGATAGAGATTCACTTAATGACTTTGTCTACCTCGGGCAAGCAGAGCCGTGTCAGTCAACTGTGGACCCAACAGCCTCCTATTTTGAAGACTGGTGGCTGACTTCTTACGCAGAATACGATCCTGAGGCTGCAAATCAACTGCTTGATGAAATGGGCCTAAAACGCGGCTCTGACGGACTTCGCCGTCGACCGGACGGTGAACCGCTGACCATTCTTCTGCAGGTGCCTTCTGCAGCTGATTTTGGGGCTGCCGGTTCTGATGAGATCCATGAGCTGGTCCAGAGTTTTTGGTATGATGTTGGAGTAGATGTCGATTTGCGGCTGGTTGCACGTGAATTCTACTCTACCCGGGCTCAGGCCGGGGAGCTCGATATTGGTGCTTGGAACTCCGACAGGACCCAGGAACTTCGAGCCTATATTCCCAATATCACTAAATACAACATGAGCTCAGAAATAGCTTTTGCAGTCCACTGGCAGACTTGGTATAACACACAGGGTGAAGATGGTGAGGAACCACCGGCACATGTCAAAGAATACTTCGACTTGTTGGACAAATGGTACGGTGCTGCTACTGATGAGGAGTATGAGAAATACGCTAAAGAGGTCTGGAGTTTCCATGCTGAAAATCTATTCCTAATTGGCACTGTTGCAAGGCCAAGGGTACCGGTTATCGTCAGTGCGAAGCTTGACAATGTTCCTGAAAGAGATTTGCCTTTCTCTGATGGGACTTCCTGGTGGAGAGCTGCTAAGATGGTCCAGTGGTACTACAAAGACTAGCTGCAGTGTCGTAAGCCTCAACTTATGCAAACCAAACCCCCGAAGCATTGAAAGGTGCGTCGGGGGTTTGGTATAAGGTCAAATAATTGATGGAACGGTCTATACCTAGTTGGCACGGGCCCCTTCGGATATTTGTTCAGAAACTGTCTGCTCCACAGCCACTGTTACTTGATCCCCTTGAATGATAATGCTATTCGTTGGGCATTTGGCAACACACTCACCGCAGTTAGTGCAGTTAGCATAGTTTATTTCTGCAAGGAAATCTGTGACATGAATGGCATCAAATTCACATGCACGTTCACAGGCCCGGCACCCTATGCAGCCCACAGTACAGTTTCCTCTGACTTCTCTTCCTCTTCCAAATGAGCGGCACAGAACATGAACTACCTTGTTTACCGGGGCAAGAGAGATCAGATCCCTTGGGCAGGCCGCTACACACAGGCCGCAGGCAGTGCATTTATCTTCATCTACTATCGGAAGGCCATTGGGCCCCATACTCATAGCATCAAAAGGACATGCTTTAACACAGCTTGCCAAGCCTAAACAGCCGTATTCACACCCCTTGGAACCATCACTTACAATAGCAGCAGCTCGACAGTCGGTAATGCCGACATAATCAGCTTTTTCTTTAGCCTCTTTGTGACCGCCTCCGCAGTGCACGATGGCAACCAAACGCTCACTGTTCGAGTCTATGGTCACTCCCATAACTTCCCCAATCAAGGCAGCTGCCTCGCTGCTTGAAACAGGGCATCCATCACAAGGTACGGCACCGGCGACAACTGCTTCTGCAAAACCGCGACACCCAGGATACCCACAAGCGCCGCAATTCGCGCCTGGAAGTATTTCTTCTATATCATCAACCCTAGCATCGGATTCCACTGCGAATTTGCGAGAGGCCCACGCCAGGCCTGCTCCAAACAGTGCTCCCACAGTACCCATGCTTACTAAAGATACTAAGACTGTATTGGCCATAAGGCTTTTTCCCTCCTACAGGTCCCAACTATCAACTACATAGCAATCATGCCGGAAAATCCCATAAAGGCCATGGACATCAACCCCGCAATAATCAGAGCGATACCTGCCCCCTCTAAAGGCTTGGGGATATCAGCGAACTGAAGCTGCTGCCTGATACCAGCCATCATGGTTAAGGCCAACGTGAATCCAACTCCGGCTCCCAAAGCAAATACAATGGTTTGGATCAATGTGTAATCCCGTTGGACGGTTAATATGGCAAGGCCCAAGATAGCACAGTTGGTGGTGATTAGGGGCAGGAAGATCCCTAAAGCCCTATATAAGGCAGGGCTTGTTTTTTGTAAAAACATTTCCACCAGCTGCACTAACGAGGCGATAATCAAGATAAAGGCTACGTTTTGTAAAAAAGGCAACCCAAAAGGGGCTAAAATATAATAATCTAAAAGCCAAGTGGCTACCCCTGAAAGCACTAAAACAAACGTAGTAGCCATTCCCATGCCCATTGCAGTATCTATTTCCCTTGATACTCCCAGAAACGGGCAGATACCCAAGAAGCGAACTAAAACGAAGTTATTGACTAATACAGAACCAACGAAAATTAGTGCAAGCTCAGCCATACGAAGCAGCTCCTTTCTTAGCTTTCAGCAGTTTGGCCGGCCATGGTTGGCTCCACGGAAGTGCGCTCTGTCCGGCGGTGTTCTAAAATGTGATTAATCTGGTTCATTACACCCACTGTAATACCCAACGTGAAAAAGGCGCCGGGCGGCAAGAGGAAGATTCCCCATGATGTAGTGCCGGCAGGCAAGATCTGCTGGCTAAATATTGTGCCCATGCCCATCAACTCACGAAAACCCCCCAGGAATGTCAGACCCCAGGTGATTCCAATACCCATACCCAAGGCGTCAACAAACGAATCCAACACCGGCATTTTTGATGCGTAGGCTTCTGCCCTACCTAAGATGATGCAGTTCACCACAATTAAGGGAATAAACAAGCCCAGCACGGTATGCAAATCGGGTAGATATGCTGCCAGCAGCAAATCCGCAATAGTGACAAAGGTGGCGATGATTATTATATAGCAAGGGATTCGTACTTTAGGTGGAATAATATTCTTTACCAAAGATATGATGGTTGAAGAACAGATCAAGACGAAAGCTGTGGAAAGGCCCATGGCCAAACCATTTGTTGCAGCGGTTGTGATCGCCAAGGTTGGGCACATTCCAATTAAAAGTCGGAATATTGGATGCTCGTTCCACAAGCCTTTCACAAATTCTTTGCGCAAGTTTCTCATTACCAAGCACCTCCCGCCCGCAAGACAGGCTCAATCTGTCGGACCGTGTTTTTGATAGCTGAAGCCACAGCCTCGCAAGAAATTGTAGCTCCGGTTATCATGTCTACGTCCTTATCAACGATAAAATCGTCGTCAATAGACTTATCCGCGAACTGCCCTGTGAAGGGAGGATCTGCGATTCTTGAGCCAAGGCCCGGGGTTTCTTGATGGTCAAGGACTTTGATTCCTACAATTGTCCTGGCAGCCGTATCGAGACCGACCATTACCTCAACAGGCCCTCCAAATCCACTGCCAACTGCTACGAAAGCTATACCAACAGGTTCCTGGCTGTCATCGGTTCCTTGGTATATAGTGGGCCCCTCACCGCTGCTGGAATCCAATGTGTTTACTTCAAAGGCTGTGGCCCCAGGCAGTACTTCATAGATAGCATCTCTTAAAGGACCGAGTTTGTTTGCTTCAATTATTGGGGATACTGTTTGATGCACGTAGGCTAGAACACCACCGGATATGGTGGCGATTAAGCCAAGCACAACGATTAATTTAAGGTTCTCATGCATTAGCCTCCACCTCTCCATACCATCTTGGGCGTGTGAATCGTTCAATCAAAGGTGTAAAACCATTCATAAGCAAGATGGAGAATGTAACACCCTCCGGGTATGCCCCCCACAGGCGAATCACCATGAGAATGATGCCCGCCCCGATGCCAAATGCCCAGCGGCCTTTGCGGGTGATGGGGGTTGTGACCATATCTGTGGCCATAAAGAACGCACCCAACATGAGTCCTCCGGCCAACCAATGGAAAACAGGATCCTGGCCCATAAGCAAGGATAACAAACCGACTGTACCCAGATAACCCACTGGAATGCGCCAGTCTATATAATTTTTGTATATTAGATAAATGCCTCCGATGAGTATGGCCAGGGCCGATGTTTCTCCCAGACAACCGGAGACATTGCCTAAAAATAGCTGCCAGTAGCTTGTAGCCACGCCTTCCACTTTCATAAGGGCCAGCGGTGTTGCCATGGAGATGGTGTCCACTGCAGTTGCGGCGGAAATACCACCCAATGTTGCCGCAGACGTGGCCATTGATGTCGCCGCGGAGGTTGCAGCAGAGGTAGCTGCTGATGTCGCCGCAGCCGTCGCGGCAGAGGTAGCCGCCGATGTAGCTGCAGCAGTTGCGGCTGAAGTGGCAGCACTAGTTGCCGCGGCAGTTGCCGCCGAAGTAGCCGCGCTGGTAGCTGCTGTAGTGGCAGCAGCCGTGGCCGCAGATGTAGCTGTGGCCATAGCAGTGTTGGTTACAGGGCTCATCCAAGAGGTCATGGCTGTGGGAAATGCTGCAGCCAAGAAAGCCCTTCCTACTAAAGCGGGATTGAAGGGGTTGCTTCCAAGACCTCCAAAAACATGTTTGCCCAAGGTCATGGCCACAATACCGCCGACTACTGCCATCCACATAGGCAAAGTAGGAGGGAGGTTAAAGGCCAAAAGCATGCCGGTTACAACGGCACTGCCATCGTAGATGGTAACAGGTTTACCCCTCAATTTCTGAAAAACATATTCCGTAAGCACACAGGCACAAGCGGTCACTATCACAAGCCACAAAGCCCGGGTCCGGAAAAAGTACATAGAAGCGCCCAAAGCCGGCAGCATGGCGATTATGACCCCATACATTATACTTGAGACAGACTCCTGATCCGATATATGGGGAGCAGAGGAGATCACCAGCCGAGCATCAGTTAGATCAGGTAACATTGCACTATCTTGCATTCGTCTTCCCTCCACATTAACTGGTTTGTTTATTTCGTGCTGCTTGTACTTCCTGTTTGCCCAGTAAAATAGATTGTACCAAGAAGCGATTAGCGGGACATACATATGAACAGCTGCCGCATTCAATGCAGTTTAACAGACCCCACTCAACAGCGGCATCCAGCTGTCCGCCATCAACATATTGGACAATATTGACAGGTACTAAAAAGGCAGGACAAGCATCTACACAACGTCCACAGCGAATACAGGCTTCGGGCTTAGTTGCGGTCTTGAGATCATTAAACACCACAATACCCGGTGTGCCTTTCACTACAGGTACTGATAAATCAAATTGGGTTACGCCCGTCATGGGTCCCCCCATAATCACTTTTCTAGGTGTCCCGTTGAAACCTTGGGATACCTGAAGTACGTCACTAAGCTTGGCACCTACGGGTACTAAAAGATTTTGTGGTTCTTTGACCCCTTCACCAGATACGGTAATGACGCGCTCAATTAAAGGCATACCGGTTTTCAAACTGGCTGCAACCGCCGCGGCAGTACCAACATTATTTACAACAATACCACAATCCATGGGCAAGCATCCTTCTGGGACTACTTGACCGGTTATGGCGGTAACCAGCTGTTTTTCTGCTCCTTGCGGATATTTAATCTGCAAAGGAACAACTTGGATATCAGCGTAAGGGGCTGTTGCTTTCTCCATAGCTGTGATGGCGTCCGGTTTGTTTGCTTCAATCCCAATGAAAGCTTTGTTGATACCGAGTGCTCTCAGTAGGGCCCTTGTGCCGTAAACGACTTTCTCCGGCTGTTCCACCATAACCCGATGATCACAGGTCAAATACGGTTCACATTCACACCCGTTAATGATTAGGGTATGGATCTTTTTGTGTGGAGGTGGACTCAGTTTTACGTGGGTCGGAAAGGCGGCACCGCCCAGTCCAACAATACCGGCTTCACGAATCAAATCAACAATAGTCCCTTTATCGAGAGACTCCAAATCCCCGGCCGGGACAATATCGGGATCGAGTCGCTCTTCGCCATCGTTTTCAATGACAACGGCCTGCACCTTATATCCGTTGGGATGTACCCAAGATTCTACAGCCTTGACCACACCGGAAACAGACGCATGCACCGGTGCTGAAATTGCGCCATCGGAATCCCCTATTTTTTGTCCTTTATTGACAACATCCCTTCTTTTAACAAGGGGTTGACAGGCTGCCCCTATGTGCTGCTGCATGAGAACGACTACCTCTTCAGGGGGACTCATTCTTCGAATGCTTTTGCTGTTTGTAAGTTCCTTATGGCCGGGAGGATGGATGCCTCCTTTAAAGGTTTTACCTTTGCCCATATTAAGCCTCCGTTCCGTGTTCATGTGTCAACAAATAACCCACCAAACCAGGATATAGTTCGCCAACAGAATGCTATCTCCTGTCAGTGGATACAGAACAAATAGTACCAACCGTGAATAATTAAGGTTGGATCAATGATTGTGATAAATAACACGATCTTACAGCTCGCTTTGATTCCGTTTTTCCAATAATCGGACAAGCGGGATGCCTAAAACCAGTACAGATAGAATCTGGCTTGCTCCGATCCCTACCACAGATAAAAGATAGGGGACCTGGAAAATCACCCGCAGATAAATACTTATTAAAAAAGCATTGAATATAATAGGGGATGCGTAAGCAACCCGGGTATGCTTATAGCGGTAAGTTACCCAGGCCGCCAGCAGGGTAACTAAACTTCCACCAAAAATATCCCACGGGCCCAGACCTCCCAGAACATTGCTGAGAAAAACACCCACGAAAAGAGCAGGAACAGCCTCTGGGTAAATCATGGGCAGCAAAGTAAGGGCCTCGGCAGGGCGGAATTGGAAAATTCCGAAACTAACTCCTGCGAACAGATACACTAAAAAAACATATATAGCCGCGATTAAGGCGGCCCTGACGAGTTTTTGTGTCTGCATTTGTTACCTCCTAAACGAGTGCTATCTATATATTAACTATTATTTAGAGTGAAAGCAATTACAAATGCCGCTAAGTTGGTTTTCCTAGCGGCATTATTTTTGACCCCGCGGTTATCCTATCACTTGCGGATCACGGCAATGCGGAGAGTTTGCCGGCAGAATCCTCATCCAGAAACAGTACCGCATGTGGATGAGTTTGGAGGATAGAAGCGGGGTAATCTGTCGTAATCGGCCCTTCCAAAGCATGTTTTACGGCATCAGCTTTGCGCCCGTCAGGTACAACTGAGATGATATGCCTGCAGCGCATGATTGCTGGGACTGTTAAGGTGATGGCCTGCTTTGGAACAGCATCAATGTTGGGGAACCAGCCTTCGCCGACCTGTTGCTTGCGGCAGGCCTCATCGGGTTCAATAACCTTTACCATGAATGGATCGTTAAAATCTGCCACAGGAGGATCATTAAAAGCGACATGGCCGTTTTCACCAATGCCAATAAAACCCACGTCAATGGGGTTGGCCACAATCAAATCTGCATATCTTTTGCATTCAGCTTCTATATCAGCCGCATCGCCTTCAATGTAGTTGAATGCTTTCGGTTTGAAGACCTCTTCTACCCGAGTTTTCAACCATAATCGGAAGCTTGCCGGATGATTTTGTGAGATGTCTACATATTCATCAAGGTGAAAACCGATAATCCTATGCCAAGGAATAGTTTGTTCCTTTAGGCCGTCCATGAACTTAAATTGTGAAGCCCCTGTGGAGAATAGTAAGTTGGCTGGTTCCTTTTTCTCCAGCACAGTACCGATTAGTTCTGCAGCTGCTTTTGCGGCCGCTAACCCAAGTTCCACATCATTTCTGTACACTTTCACAATAAGCTTGCCGTACTGCAGTTCTTTCAAAGGTTGAACGCACATAGCGACCTCCTTGTTTGTAATTCCAGTTGCATAAGTTATCTATATATTCCGCCCTTTAGCCAATAAAACCTTTCTATAGTTTTTATCAGTACCTTTGGTCTTTTATATGTGTAGGCGCAATCGGCAGATGAGTGTTTTCAAGGGATCTGTCGCAGTTTGCAGAATCGATGGCGTGAAAGTTACTTAACCACGGGAAGGTAGGGATTCCATGCCTAGATTAATGTTCGGGGTTATAGGGATGGGTCAAAGGGGTTTGAGTTACAGCAGACTCTTGCTTAAGGAATTCTCGAGATGTGGGCGAATCCAAGGCTTGGCTGATATCAATAACAAAAGAATGACCGGGGCTGCAAGTTTGCTTGGCTTAACAGATGTGGGTTTATATAGCGATTATCATGATTTGTTGGCTGATCCAGCTATTGATGCTGTAATCATTGCCACACCCGATTTCACCCATGAGACAGTTGCCCAGGCCGCACTGCGTGCTGGTAAACATGTCCTTTGCGAAAAACCTTTGGCAACTACTGTGGATGGTTGTTATAAGATTTTTCAGGCTAAAGACGAAACCCAGGTGTTGCATATAGGGTTTGTTCTTCGCTACAACCGCGTTTACCAGGTGGCCCAACAGCTTATTGCTAGGGGTGATGTGGGAAAGGTTTGTCACATTATTGCAACTGATCATCGCCAGGGTTCGGACTATTTTCGCCGATGGCATCGCCTGCGGGCCAAAAGCGGCGGTCTTTTTAACCATAAAAGTACTCATACACTGGACATTATCAATTGGTTTGCCGACGGCAAGCCCATGCAAATACATGCCTCCGGTGGTTTAAGTGTGTTTTTGCCAGGTAAGTGGCAGGGTGAGAGATGTTTGACATGTTCTTGGCAGGCGGTATGTCCTGAGTATCTGGATCTCACACAAGAACCTTATAACAGTCTATACTTGAAAGCTGAATCTGTAGATGGCTATATCCGGGATATGTGTGTTTACACTTCAGATAAGGATACAATTGATCATGGGCATGTTGTAGTCGAATATGATAATCAGGTCAAAGCCAGCTATAATTTGTCTTTGTTTGCTCCAACAGATAACAGGGAAATGACAGTTTTTGGTGATTTAGGCAAACTGGAACTCAACGAGGCTTCCCGAACTATCACAGTAACCTCTCGCTATTCCCACGATACGGCAACATATAATATACCTGAAACAGGTAGTGGGCACGGGGGTGGAGATGCCGGCCTCATGCAGGAATTTATTGAATGTATCCGCAGTGGCAGTGAACCGTTGGTCGGTGTGCGGGAGGGCGCCCTCGGCTGTTTTGTCGGCTTGGCGGCCGAACGATCAGTTCAAAACCACTGCTTTATATCTATGGGACAGATGCTAGCGAAAGCAGGTGTCTCTGAGAGCTTTGTGAATTTGCAGGCTAACACTTTCGAATAAATACGAACAATACCAATACCAAAAAAAACAGGGCCAAGGCCAACAGCGAACCGGGGTTCAATATCAGCAAAATAAACAGCAATAAAGTGGCAATAGTTATCAAGACGGGGATGATTAGTTCAAGCCGCCGCAGTAACCGACAGAAATATTTCCAGTCAGAGTGTCGGTCTGGCCAGTTGCGAAAACGAGGATCCTTTTTCAATTGTTCTCACCTGCCAACGGTATACCCAGCAGCTTGTGGTATACCTCAAGGGTTTGTTTTGCAGTGTTATCCCAATTTAAGCCTGCTGCTACCGCTGATCCTTTTTGGCGTATGGTATCCCTAAGAGTTTGATCAGCAAGGCCGCGGTGAAGATGATCCACCAAAGCAGTAGTATCTTCCGGATTAAAAATCAAACACGCCTGCGAGGCCAGTTCCACAACAGAAGGTACGGGGCTCGATACAACCGGTGTACCGGAAGCCATAGCCTCCAGGGGAGGTAGACCGAAGCCTTCGTAAAGACTTGGATAAACAAACAGTTCTGCAACCTGGTAAAAAGCGGCCAGATCATCGAGGGACACGAACCCGGGAAATATTACTTTGTTTTCAACAGATAAAGCCCGGCACAATTCCAATAATCTCTGGGCCTCTTCGGAAATCCCCCCAGGGATCACCAGCAATCTATCCCGGTGGAAATATTGCCTCGCTTTTGCAAAGCTGTATATAAGCTCCCTGACATTTTTCCGTGGGTTCAGCCCACCACTATACAAAACGAAAGGTGCGGAGACGCCATAACGCCGGTGTAGGTAGGCGTTTGCACGATTGGTTGTCTTTTCGGAAAAGATCTGCTCCTGAGCTGGGTAAATCACCTGTACTTTCTGTTCGGGCATATTCAAGATCGACCTAATATCCTGTTTGGCCCTTTGTGACACAGTTATAACAGCCTGTGCCCGATCCGCAATTTCCGGGACCTTTTCTAAGAAATTTCTTCTGTAGCCACGTCTTACAGTCTCTGGCATAACAAAAGGGATTAGATCGTGAATAGTAACCACTAACTGGACTTGCTCACACGGAAAGGCATGAAGCCCATTGTCCGGTGCGTGATAAAGTACGATGCCGTGGTTTTCAAGCCACTTAGGCAAATAGATCATCTCTTCCCGGCGTTTTCGGGTCATAGGATGAAAACTGAAATTAGAAGGCAGCTGCCAAGGTGAAGTCCCGTCATCAGGCCACAATAAGTAATACTCGTGCCGGGTATTTTGCCGGGCTAGGCAGTGTACTAATTGATAAGTATAATTGCCGATACCTGTACCTCTGGCTACGACTCCGGGGCGGGCATCTATGCAAATTCTAACCATTATACTTCCTTCCTTTGGCATGTTGCTCAACTAAGTGCGAAGGAGCGTACTATTTCCTCCAAAAGGCGGAGTTCCTTGTTTTTTAACCGACAGCGGCGTTTGAGGCGGTTAGTATATCTTGAACGCGGTCTTCTGCGATTTTCGCCATAAAATTGATGCACAACCTCCCAAAATTTTTGGGGCCACAACCAAAGCGGCACAAACAATGCAAGTTCAGGTTTTGACAAAGGATTTTCCTCCAAATACGTCTCCAGAATCTGCTGGGTGGCTTTGGCATTGTAATTATTATATTTTGCAGTGCGGCGTAGAAAGTTTACCAAATCATGAACAGGTATATCTGAAATGCAGTAATCAAAATCAACTAAATGGATAGTCCCCTTTGGTGTAAACAATACATTGCGCTCGGAATAATCATGGTGACAAATACCGCCCCGCTTAGCGTAAACAGCTGAAATACCCCTATATTGCGTTGTCTCAAGGAGCTTCAGGGCTTCCTGTCCCTGAGCCGTGTATTCATCGATATTGCGCAAGAATCGTCGGTCAAAACTGTTTTTGACGGATTGTCCAGCGGCTATTGTTTTGTAATGGTCCATTCTCACCAATCGCTCCTGCCACATTGACGGCCACAGGCCCCATAAGTTGCGTTCTTCAGATAGTTCTGATGTGAATCCACAGGATTTTTTATGAAGCCTTGCTAAGCACGATGCTGCGGCTGTTCCATCCTTTAATGACCCATAATCTGCTTCCCTACTTTCCACCCATGGGCTTACAACAAACAACCGCCCACTGACATCGGCATAAGGAGAACCTTCGGGGGTAAGCACATACCTATCCAAGTTTGTCATATTCTGTTGATATAAGTACTCTTTGGCGGCATGGATAAAGAGAATATCTGCCTCTGTTTGCCTGCTCTCTTTGATGGCAAAAACCCCTTCCTCGCCCTGTACTTTAAAGGCGCGGCGCACCTGGGTGGTCTTAATTGGATTAATGCCAAATTGTTTGGCTGCCGCCAATATAGCCATCATTGACCCCTCATCCTTTCTTGTATCCCTATTAATTTATAGTATTTAAGGGTTGGAGATTTGGTGAGTGAAGCACAGGGATTTCAGTCCTATCATATTAATATATGGAAGCTGACATCCCTATGGGAGGGAATGTGAATGAGCAGGCAAAGAAAATTACGACGAACAGGTTTTGGAGTGATGCTTGAGCAATACCGCCTTCTGCAGTCTGTTGCAGATGCTTATGATTTGGGACTGTTACAGGCCCAACAGCAAGGTAGCGTATTTAAGGTCAGCACCAGTCAGGGATGGAAAAAGTTTAAACGTTTCCAATACTCCATTCGAGACCTGGAATTTGTGCATAGTGTTTTGGAGCACTTGACTGAAAAAGGTTGGAAGCGCAATGCACCCCTTCACTTGACAAAAGATGGAACAAGTCACGTGGAGACACCACAGGGACTTTTTTATGCATGTGGTTGGATTCAGGGCACGGAAATGAATTCAAAAGATCCCCTTCAAGTGCAGGCAGCAGCGAATATCCTTGGAGAAATGCACCGATTGCTTCAAGATTTCAGCTGTGAAGCAGACAGTCAGCGACAATATCCCGAAAGCTGGCAGGAGAGGTACCGCAAGCGGGGGGATGACTTCTTACGTTATCAAGAACAGGCGGAAGAGAGTCGGAAGAACAAATTCAGCCGTCGCTTTCGTCGTGCAGTCGACGATTTCTTGAGGATGATGGGCAATGCTTTACAACTGATGGATGAAGCAGGGTATGACAAGATGCGGCAAGATGCTTCCATCAATACCGTCTGCCACGGCAGTCCCACTGCCAGCAACTTTATCGCGGCCCGGGATGGAAAAATATACTTGATTGATTTTGATAACGCCCGCCGGGATCTTCGTCTTTATGATGTTGTCCGTATGATCATTCGACACGGGGATTGGGATCTCGACAAGTCGTTGTTTATTTTGCAAAGCTATCAGGAAGCTAATCCACTAACCCAAGAAGAGATAGCCTTAATCCCGGCACTCTGCAGCTTGCCCAATCGAGGGTGGCGAGCAGCGCGGGCATTCTACGACCGAGGCGAGGAGCAGCTCGGCCGTTTAGAAAAGGCCATAAATGAGATAGCAAGACAGGATAGTTTTGTGCAGGCTCTCGTTAAGATACAGCCCGCAGAGCTCACTTACAAACCAAAGGAAATTTTCCAAACGATCCCCTATCCCAAGGTAAGTGAGTCAACCGGTATCCTTGTTCCAACACAACCTTCAGTTGATGAAGTGCAAAAACAGCGCCGGGAAGTATCTTTATCACAGGATACCCCAATTGCTCAGGGAGAATTTTATTGGGGTGATCCGGATTTGGAACCGATGGAGCACAAAGAAGATGCTGTAAAACCCAATCTTGTAGCAATCGAGCAGTACCTAGATTCATTGACTGAAAGGCTGGATGGGATGACCATCCGGTTAGATGATCTAATTCAAGCCTTAAAAGGTGCAGAAGAATTGAGTGGGGATGAATTGGAGCCTTTGGGAAAAGGCCTGGAAGTTGCAGCTTTGGTGGCCGAAGAACTGAGCATGCCGGGGTCTAAGGGAGAGATGGATGTGAGTGAGGCATTGGAGTATTCCGGATATTCGAAACGACAAGAGAGTGAGGTGAGGCTGACGACAGCCGTTGATATGGATACTACCAACAAAGGGGTACCTGTAGATGCTTCCAGTGCAAAAGAAGCAGGGAATCCCGAAAGCAAAAAGGTTATGGGGGAGTATGTGCCGGCAATGGCCGATGTTGAATGGGATGAAATCGTTGAGCCGGGTACAGAAATACCTGTGGAGTATTCCAGTGGTTATGATTTAACTGAAGCTGAAAGTGCAGAGGAATTCGTTACTACTGCATCAGTTTCGGCCTACCCAACTGCCGGAATAGATGATGGAGGGTGTGGATGTGGAAAAACAAAACAGATTCCCACACAGGCAGGCCATCAAGATGTCTATGTCGAGACCGCTGTAGAAGATTACGATATAGAGGCACCTGCTGTCACGGAGCCTGGGATGGAGATCGTGGAAACGAAAACCGAAGCAATCTCAGCCGGAGCAAAACAGTCTGAATCTACTGTAGGTGATCATGGGGCTGTAATTGATAAAACCGAGCAAGCCCGCGCCGAAAGCGAAGGTGACGGTGACTTAGATTCAGAACGATTCAAGACAGACACAGCAGCGCCAACTGTGAGCTATATTGGTGTAGAAACAGATACACCTGAACCTGTTCGGGAAGAGGCAGATGCAGGTAAAAAATCAAAAGCTGAATCTAAAACCGGTACTGATGAGCTGAAACCTTCTGTTTGGGCGGAGGACCTTCAAGCAGTTGACGGGGCTCAGCAGGAGGGTACCGGTGTAGAATCTTTGTCAAAGCAGCCGGAGTCTGCCCCTGCTGCCGGCTCCCAAAGCGGTGCCGTAGAATGGAAGGACTTTCCGGAACCTTTAAGGCGCCGCCGGGTTCGCGAGTGAAAATGTGTATAAGGGGATGACTCAAATGGGTATTGGTCAAGGGTCGGTCTTCTGCCGCCGGCCTTTGACATCACATTGGATTAAGGCTGGGGATATTGTTGCGGTATTTAAACCTTTTAGATAAAGATGAATCTGAGAAAAAGCAAGCTTTGGAGGCACTATATGGTTTTGGTATCACTGCCGTAAAACCTTGGCAGCAAAGCTATATGATCTTTGCAGAAGACGAGCCTTTATTGCTCATTTCCAAAGATGATGCCGCAGATACCATGGCACAACTGCGGCGCTGGGATTATTTGCAGGCTGTGGGGCTGAAAGGGCTTCCGTTCCTACACTCAACTGTCGATGGCGATTTAGGTTTCGTGTTGGAGGATCAAATCTCTTTCATCAGGAGTCTCATTGGCGGCCGCAGTGGGGAATTGGCCTTAAAGTACGATAGGTCACGTTTTTGTCACTTGTTGGTCGAGCTGCATGTGCACTCCCAAAAGATGCCCCCGATCTTGCGACCCCGTGAGATCACCGTTGAAGATGTCCGGGAAGAATATTTGGCCAGACAAACTGAGATGGGCTTATTTAAGACAATGGCTTGCCATCGCTTATATCCAACCGCATTTGATAGAGTGTTTTTAAATTCCTTTGAGGGCTTGGAACAGAACATGAGTGAGACCTTAGAGATTTTAACGCCCTATAGTGAAAAAGCAAATCAAGATCTGCTCCCTACCGGGCTTTTAAAAAACGGCCGTCTGGGCAAGGATTTTTGGATCAGTGATGACGGGCATGGATACTGGAAGGGACTTGCAGAAGCCGTGTGGGGACCTCTAATTATGGATTTAGCGGGGTTTTTGGGCAATGTTGGTTTTTACTGCCGGTGGTGTGAGTCCACTGGGCAAAATGCATTGACTCAATATGACAAGATTCGCTCCCTGAACCCAAAAGAGCTTAAACTGGCATACGGGATTGCCGTCTTCCCGGAAAATGTCTGGAATGCAGCTCACAAATATTATAAGGGTGAACGCAACCAGGATGAGTTGAATGCTGTTCATGACTTGAGCACGGCGCGGGAAAATGATCTTGCCAGGCAGGAATATTGGAAGCGTTTGTTGGGGGTCGAGTGGAGAACATGAAAGTGGCAGTCGATGCGCGGGGGGCCTTTTGGTTTCGGGGAACAGGCATTGGAACATACACTTATCAACTTGTCAAAGGACTTGCCGAAAGCGAAGATTTTGAGTACCTATTTTTTGATCCGGTTAGTTCACCTTTATCAAAGCAGATAAAAGCCGCTAATGTACAATGGAAATCCGTGATTGAACACCCGAGCTGGCAGGTGGAGCAGGTGCAAATGATGCATTCTATGGCTGCAGAGGGAGTAGATCTTTATCATATGCCGCAAAACGGCTTAAATATGCCAACGGAATTATCTTCCTGCTTACCTATAGTGGTTACTTTACATGATGTAATACCCTTTATTTTACCCCAAACATGTAATTTGGCCTTTCGGCGACGTTTTTTGACACAGATGTCCCGCATAGCGGATAAATCATCTGGAATAATCACTGTTTCTCATCACTCCAAAGCTGACATCATAAGACACTTGAGTGTTTCCCCGGAGAAAATCACGGTGGTTTATCCTGCCCCGGAACCGATTTATGTGCCTTTGCCCAAAGACGCCTGTAGGGAGTTTCTAAGGGAGCACTATGGGCTTAGCGGGGCTCCGTTAGTATTTTATGTCGGTGGTTTCAGCATGCGTAAGAATGTGCACCTCTTGTTAAGAGCTTTTGCTCAAGGTTTGCGCAAACTGGGCCCCGAAGCCCGGTTAGTTTTGGTAGGACGTACCACGCCGGAAGTTGCAGAACTGAAACAGTGGGCAGCATGGCTGGGCATCACTCAGCACGTTGTATATCCCGGTCACATACAAGTCCGGCATTTGCCTGAGTTTTACGGTGCTGCCGATGTTTTTGTGTATCCATCACTTTATGAAGGGTTTGGGCTGCCTCCGTTGGAAGCAATGGCCTGCGGTATACCGACTATTGTTTCTTGTGAGGCTGCTTTGCCGGAAGTTGTTGGGGAAGGGGCCTGGCAAATAGATCCTTATAATTCGGCAGAACTTTGTGCCGCCATTTTGGAGGTAGTGCTCAACGATAAAACCGCATCCAAGCTCAGCCGTCAAGGCCAAGCGTGGGTGCGGCGCTATTCGTGGAAAAAGGCAGTACATGAAACTTTGATGGTTTACAAAAGGATCTTATCTGATGGTAAGCGTTTGTGCCTGTAAAGCTGCGATGTCCCAGCTTGAGTCATGGGTCCATAATATCCCATGACTGCAGACCCAACTCATCGAATCCGAATTTGACTATTTGCCCACCTACCTTTTCCAGTTCAGCAGCAATCTTGTGTTTCTTGTCGAAGGGGCAATATACTAAAAGATAGCCCCCTCCACCGGCGCCCAAAATCTTACCGCCAAGGGCGCCGTTTTTTCGTGCCGTTTCATACAAAAGATCAATACTATGAGTAGTTATTTGCTTGGCCAGTTTCTTTTTGTTAATCCAGGCATCGTGCAGTAAACTGCCAAATTCATCGAGTTGACCTAAAAGCAAGGCATTTTTCATGCTCACAGTTAGTTCTTTCAACTCATCTAAAGCAGATACTGAGCGTTCATGTTTAT
>JAAYQZ010000006.1 GCA_012519025.1 Bacillota bacterium | reverse complement strand
TAGGGATCACCCCCGCGCGTGCGGGCAAGACACTTAGCAGATCCCCTAGTAGTCGGTGTTTGTGTTTTGGCTGATCGACAAATCCATTCATCTTGTGAAAGGAAGCGGGAACACTCAAGCCCAATTTGCACTCTCCCCTATTCCAGCAACTCAAAAGCTCGTTCTCCACAGCCTTGATTCTGAGCCACCGCATGCCTCAACCAGTTTCGCAAAAGAACAATGGTGTACTACATTCACTCTTCTGTCTTTAACATATTTATACGCAACCCACAGATTTGCTTCGTCAAACCATACTTCCCGACTCATCCCACCAAATTCCTTCTATGTTGGCAATTAATTTGTTCACGGCTAATAACGCATAGTATCCTTAATACGGTTGTTAAAGCTCCCCATCGACTTTTCTACTTTCCCAGTGCTCCACACATGCCTGTATACAGCCTCTAGCCCCGCAAATACTCCCAGGGCTCCCCCCATGTTCCAGTTCACTGTTACCTTTAGCAGTAAGGGCAATATACTCCACTTCTTTGGCAAGGGTGTGACCAAAATCGAAGGCTTCTCGCCAAGTCATAGTTTGTTCAACCACATCCATGGACAGTCCCGGCAAATCCTTGACCATAAATGGTGAGGCATCTTTATTAAAGCCCCAGTGGGTGAGTTTACACTTGCCATAATCGAGATCAGCCCAGCTAAAGAGCCGACCTTCGATCTCCGCGGTGATGTTCTTTTTTTGACCTATAGCTCTCCCGGGGCAATGATACACACACTTCATGCAATTATCACACAGGATGCCCTCATATAATGGATCTGGTTCCAGCTCGGCATCGGTGAGGATGATTGCGAAACGCTGCCTTGGCCCAAACTCCGGGGTCAAAAACACTTTGGAGTGTCCCAATTCCCCAAGACCCGCGGCGGCTGCAGCCAGCCTCATGGAAATGGTCACATCCGGTGGCAATTTACCATCGGCCACCGGAGCCCTTTCCGGTCCCATTTCATACAATGCCGCTTTACCAGGAGATTCTACCGCTTCCCAGCCAAATGATTCAATAAATTTTTTAGTCCGGTAAGTCGCATCAACTAGTGTTCCATATATCCCAGGTCCGTAGCCGTAAATAAGATAAGAATACCAATCAGTGCCTTCTTTAATACCCCGAAACGAACCCTTAAGCAGCCGACAAGCGAGCACCACTACCGATTTTGTCTCCGGAAATATTGAACAAGGATGCATATCAGCCGGCGCATCCACAAAACGTCCTATAGGAGCGATGCCTATAAGATCGGCACCAACAGCTTTGGCGAATTTCTTTAGCTTTTGGCTTGTTAACACCCCATCACCTCCTACTTGTCAAAGATACCCAAAGACCAGGCCGCTCTTATTCTAAAATTCGTCTTGTATCTTTTCTTTAGTTTGTTGTGTTCCTCAAGCCGAGCTATACAGCTGCGCACACAGGCGGCTGTCAATCTGTTGGGAGTGCCTTGCAAACTTGACTCATCTAGATAAACGCCATTGGGGCAAAGCCGACATGCGTCATAGTTCACATGGGCGCAAAGCATTTCTTTACCGGAAATAACCACTTCTTCTGTGTTATAGGGATCTATGGCATCCAGGGGACAGGCTTCCACACACGCCTGGCAATCAAGTCCCTTGCAGACGGATTCCTCCAAAGGCTCATCTGGCTCAAAGGGAGCATCTGTAATGATCATACCCAACGCAATCCTGGGACCATAGATGGGCGATAAAAACACCCTACAGAATCCTATTTCTCCCAACCCCGCTGCGACTGCCGCATACTCCAGTGAAGGTGACACATTAGGCGCAACCTTACCTGGGGCCACAGAGACTCCATCGGGCCATCGCTCGGGGGCAAGGGGGGACACAGGAACCGCCTCCCAACCTTCGTCTTCGATGCACCGAGCAAGCTCATAAGTATACTTAGGGGGGACCTGTCGGCCGGCCCTCATCCACAAAGTACCTTCCTCGATACCTCGAAATGAGCCTCTTGGCACTTCACAGCCCAAAGCTATAACAGTCTTGGCATCGGGAAATATACTGAGTGGATGGCGTTCCGGTGCCACATTGCTGAACCCATTGATAGACGCTGCACCTAGGACATCAAACCCAATTCGTTCGGCCAGCTCCTTAAGCTTTGCCTTTTTCACGTTTTCTCTCCTCCCTTTTGCAACCATACAGAATGAGTCTGTCTATACAACCTAGGCTGTATAAGCTTCGATACCCTTCAAAGATAGATCCTCGGCATAATGGCAAGCCACAAGATGTTCCTCTTGCCCGGGGCCTGCCACGCTGCGAAGTTTCGGCATTTCTACGGCACATAAAGAACGACTGTAGGCACACCTTGGATGAAAATAGCATCCTTTTGAGGTGTCGGTTGGATCAGCTGTTTCTCCGGAAAGCAGAATCCTTTCTAACTTAGCCCGGGGATCCGGAAGCGGTACCGCCGACAGCAGAGCCTCGGTGTAAGGGTGTTTGGGGCTTTCAAAAAGCGTGTCTGTCTCCGCTACCTCTGCAATCTTGCCGATATACATTACTGCAACGTTGTCACTAATATGCCGGACCACGCTTAAGTCGTGGGCAATAAATAGATACGTCAGACCAAACTCACTCTGTAGATCCTTTAAAAGGTTGAGGATTTGGGCCTGAATGGAAACGTCTAAGGCAGATACCGATTCATCACAAACAATTAAGCTGGGATTCAAAGCTAATGCCCGAGCAATGCCGATCCTTTGCCTTTGCCCGCCGCTGAAAGCATGGGGATATCGCCTGAGATATTCCGGGCGCAGTCCCACCTTTTTCATAAGTTCCACAACACTATCTTCGAGCATCCTGCCCTTAGCCAACCCATTAACCACCAAAGGTTCACCTATAATGTCTTTCACAGTCATACGGGGATTCAAGGAAGCATAAGGATCCTGGAAAATCATTTGCATATGCCTTCGAAGCTCTCTGAGTTTTTGCAGTCCCAATTTAGCAACATCGACAAATTCACCGTTCATACGAAAGTGTATTTCACCCGCTGTCGGTTCTATAGCCCTCAATATGCACCGTCCGGTTGTTGTTTTGCCGCATCCACTTTCCCCGACAAGGCCCAGAACCCGCCCTTTGTCAATGGATAAATCCACTCCATCGACTGCTTTGACAACCCCTACTTCCCGCCGCCAAAGACCTTTCCGGATAGGAAAATGCTTCTGAAGATTGCCAATTTCCAATAATCTATCCTGTCTAGGCATAGTCCATCACCCTCTCAGCCAGCACACATCCTACTTTATGATCAGCTGAAACTTCAATTAGCTCCGGTACATGGAAGTCGCAAAGGCCCCGCTTAAAATGTGGACATCTTGGATGAAAGGAACAGCCGGATGGAATATTGTAAGCATCAGGGACAACACCTTTAATAGATTCCAAGTGTCGGACCCGTCGGCGACCCATCTGAGGGATAGAACGCAAAAGTGCTTTGGTGTAGGGGTGTTGAGGATTGTAAAAAATAGCGTCAACAGGGGCGCTCTCAACTATGCGGCCAAGGTACATCACAACCACCTCTTCCGCCATTTCCGCAATGATACCGAGGTTGTGGGTAATCATCATAATCGCCATGCCCAGTTCTTTCTGCAGCTTGCGCATTAGATCAAGAATCTGGGCTTGTATAGTTACATCCAATGCTGTTGTGGGCTCATCTGCGATTAAAAGTCTGGGCTGGCATGATAGCGCCATGGCGATCATGGCCCTTTGCCGCATACCACCACTTAGTCTATGGGGATATTCATCAATCCGTTGGGCGGGCTTGGGAATACCTACCTTATCCAGAATTGCTATGGCATGGTCACGGGCTTCTTTCAGCTCAACTTCCTGATGGAGCAAAATAGCTTCGATGATCTGATTTCCAATGGTATATACAGGGCTAAAAGATGTCATAGGCTCCTGAAATATCATGGCGATTTCCTTACCGCGAATTTCCCTGATTCCTGGCCCATTGGGTTCTAAAGCAGTTAGATCTATCTGCGTTCCGTCATCCCTATGCAGTATGATTGACCCACCTGTTATGCGTCCCCCTGGAGCAAGATTTCTCAGTATAGAGTGGGCTGTAACACTCTTTCCACAGCCACTTTCACCCACAATACCAAGTGTTTGCTTTTTATTGATATTGAAGCTGATTTCATCCACAGCCTTGACTGTGCCTTCATCATGAAAAAAATACGTCTTAAGGTCCTTAACCTCCAACAGTTTCAAGGCCATCCTGTCACCTTCTTTAGAATTTTACTGGAATCTTATCTGGCATACGGATCGGCAGCATCCCTGAGCCCATCGCCTAAGAAGTTGAAACATAATACCGTGATGATCACCATTAAACCGGGAAGAAGCAGCCAAGGGCTGAGGGCCACAGTTCGGATATTCTGTGCCTCTTGCAGTAAAACGCCCCAGCTGATAATCGGAGCACGAAGACCAAGACCAAGGAAACTCAGACTTGTCTCGCCTAGAATCATGCCCGGAATTGATAAAGTCACCGATGCTATGATGTGGCTTAGAAAAGACGGGACCATGTGCCTGACCACAATGCGAAACTCGTTTGCCCCTACTAATCTAGCAGCCATGACAAAATCCTCTTCCCGCAAAGAGAGAAATTTGCTTCTGACAACCCGCGCCAGCCCTGTCCAGCCGATTAAGGACAAAATGATTGTAATACCAAAATAGATTCGCAAAGGCGGCCAATGAGGTGGTAGGGCGGCACTTAGTGCCATCCATAAAGGAATAGTAGGTATGCTGCGGATAAACTCGATTATCCGCTGGATAACGGCATCAAAAGCACCTCCGTAGTAACCTGAAAAACCACCAATGATTACACCTAACACAAAGCTCAATAATACTCCAAAGAGCCCGATTGATGTGGATATCCTGGCCCCATATAAAATGCGGGAGAAAAGATCTCTTCCCAATCGATCGCTGCCCAGAAGAAATACAGTGCCGCCATCTTCCACTCCAAAAAGATGAAGGTTGCTTTGCCAAAGGCCCCACATTTTATATGAATGACCTCTAACAAACAGCTTAATGGGGTATATCTTTGTTTGATCTTCGGTATAGGTCCGCCTCAAGGTAACTGGATGAATCTGCTGCTTGTGTTTGTACACAAAAGGGTGCCAACTAAAATTGCCTTCATGATCTACAAACCGAATACGCTGTGGGGGTGCATAAACAAGTCTCACATTATGAAAATTGGGGTCATAGGGTGCGACAAACTCACAAAAGACACCCAACAAATATATCAAAACAAGGGCTACACCACTAATCACCGCCAGCTTATGTTTTCTGAATTTCCACCACATAAGCTGCCACTGGGATGCAACATAGATCCTTTCCTCGTCGTTGTAGGTCCGAACCACATGGGTGCCTTCCGAGGTGCCTTGTGGACCCAAATTTCCCGATGAGGGTTCATTTTGTTTGGACATAATTTTACCCCCTAATCGTATCTAATTCTAGGATCTAAAGCAGCTAACAGAATATCGGATACTAAAGTTCCCAGCACCGTCAAAAAGCTCAAAATCATGATAAAACTGCCGGCTAGATACATGTCTTGACTTTGCAATGCTCCCAACAAGAGCGGGCCTGTTGTCGGCAGTCCCAAGACCACCGAGATAATGGTTTCTCCTGACAAAAGTCCCGGCAGGGACCATCCCATGGTACTTACGAAAGGTATTAATGCTATCCTGACGGGGTATTTTAGAACCAGCCTGCGTTCAGGTACACCTTTGGCCCGTGCCGCCACCACACTGGGCATATTCAATTCATCTAGTAAGTTAGCCCGGAAGGTGCGAATTAAGCCTGCTGTACCGCTCATGCCAACAACCACGACCGGAATCCACATGTGTTTTAACATATCCCATACTTTACCCATGCTCCAAGGGGCTTCTATGTATTCTGCCGAAAAAAGGCCCCCCACGCTTTGGCCGAAGAATGCATAGGCTACCCACATTAAAATTAGCGCCAACATAAAGCCGGGAGTCGCCACACCAATGAACCCAACGAAGGTAGCTATATAGTCCCCGAAGGAATATTGATTAAGGGCTGAATACAGTCCCACGGGAAATGCCACCATCCAAGTGAACAGCAAAGTCCCCAAAGATATGGCAAATGTCAAAGCGAGCCTTTCCCAAATCAAAGTATTGACTGGTCTGTTCCATTCAAATGACTGCCCAAAATCCCCGTGCAGCATCCCCCATGCCCATTTAAGATATTGAACATAAAGAGGCCGATCCAGACCATAGCGCTTCGTCAATGCTGCAACCGTTGCCTGGTCCACTATGGCCCCCCGTTCACCTAAACGGGCAATATATGAAGTCAAATAGTCACCCGGGGGAAGTTGGATAACCACGAAAACGGCTATCGATATCATGATTAGTGTGGGAACTGCTATCAAAGTTCGGCGAAGTATATAATTTGTCAAGATACCATCTCCCTCTTCCGCAGCTAATAAAGAGGCGG
>JAAYQZ010000083.1 GCA_012519025.1 Bacillota bacterium | reverse complement strand
TGAAAGAGATGGTCTTGATCTTGACTCTTTAGTTACAGAAGGAATGCTAGATGCTTACTATCGCCCAGATGGCAAATTAGAGGCATTACCATTGCTTGCTAATGTATTTGTGTTTGCATTCAACAAAGATATGTTTGACAAATATGGTGTTGAATATCCAACCAATGATTGGACATGGCAAGACTTTGCAGAAATTGCGCCCAAGTTCGCCACAGGCTCAGGTGTAAACCGCACATATGCAATGGTTCGTCACTGGGTACTACCGAACTTTGCCTTAATTTCTCAGGGCGGCGTTCCTTACACAGACGATTTTAGTGAAGTATTGATGGATAGCCTCGAAGTAAGAGCCGGTCTCGATTTGTTTAGAGATCTGATTTTAGAACAAGGTTCTATCCCAACATCTGCAGCAGCCCAGACCATGCCTTCAGAGCAATTGTTTATTACTGAAAGAGCTGCTATTTATCCAATGGGTGGCTTTGAAATTGCTTCCCTAACAGAAGAAATTGACGGTTGGTTTGAGTGGGATGCAGTGTTGCCTCCAAAGGATAGTCCTGATGGCAAGAACACAAATATTACCTTTGCAACTGGGTACGCAATGTACAAAGATGCTAAAAATAAAGAAGCAGCATGGCAATTCTTGAAAGAAGTAACCTTTGAAAACGATGAAATGGCAGCTTACACAGCGGAAATTGGTATGCCATCTAACCGCAAAGTTGCTAACGACATCTATGCTTCAAAGAGTCATGGTAGTGTTTCGAACTCTCTGTATCTCAAGGGTATGGAAACATGTAGACTGAATATTTGGGGCGGAGCATTGGCTACAGTTGGCGATATCTGGACAGAAATGTGGGATAGCGTAACAGTGGCAGGTGCTACAGGCGAAGAAGCTCAAGAACAGTATTTCCCACTGATTGAACGTGCGTATAACGACCTAGATCTCTAGATTTGGCACGCTCCAGTTAGTTATTGAACATTAGATATTAGCGAAGGGACGCTGGGTGTTTTACATTAAAGTTCATCAGTGTCCCTTCCCTAAATCATCTGCTTCCTAGATGGATAAGTTTTCAAAAGGATGGGATGCTTGCATGCTAAACGAATTGTGGAATAGAGCAAGGGGACAAAGTGGCGTATCGACAGCTAAAGCCAGACGTGATGCTCGTAGGTTTTATTTCTATATTTCCCCATGGTTATTTGGCTTTTTAGTACTCACACTTTATCCGATTTTACACTCTTTCTGGTTAATGTTTACTAACACAACTTTAGCTGGGGTTGGAGAATTTGTGGGGTTTAGTAATTGGCATTATGCCCTGCAAGAAGATACGCGATTTCTTGTTACCTTCAAGAACACCTTGTATTATGTTGCTATGTTTGTTCCGGCCAGTTTAATTCTTTCCTTTGTAGTCGCGTTGATGCTCAATCAAAGAGTTAAATTCTTAGGCATTTTCCGTACGGTCTTTTATCTTCCCTATATTACTGCCGGTGTTGCAGTTACAATCCTGTGGGGTTGGATTTTCAATGCTGATTTTGGACTACTTAACTATACTCTTTCATTAATCGGCATCGAGGGGCCTGACTGGCTTGGGGATCCTAACTGGGCGATGATTTCTATTGTGATTTTATCACTATGGACTATAGGAAATAACATCATCATCATGTTGGCAGGGATTCAAGATATTCCGCAAACATTGTATGAAAGTGCAGAGATTGATGGGGCAAGTAAGTTTAAGTGTATTTTTAAGATCACCATTCCACTAGCTACACCCACAATCTTTTTTAACTTGGTGCTAACCACTATTGGGGCCTTCCAGCTTTTCACCCAGCCCTATGTTTTAACTGACGGTGGACCGCTCAACGCGACTCGTACTGTTGTTATGCTGTTGTTCACCAATGCTTTTCAGTATGGAAG
>JAAYQZ010000082.1 GCA_012519025.1 Bacillota bacterium | reverse complement strand
CCAGCATTCCACTTTCAAGCCGCGCGTCTGACGGAGCCACTGTGTGATCCGAGGATGAATAGGGAACAGGTTTAGTGATCAAGCTGGGGAGTAATCCGAGCCCCGGCTAAGAGAAGCCCCGGTTGCCAATCTATGCGGGAGTGCCTCTTACCCGCAAATGTCGATTCATCCACAGGTAATAAAAGGATTGACACTCACATTGTCTTGCGCTACAATTCACTTAAGTAGTCATTTTGCATCTTTGGGCGAATTGGGCAAACTATCTATTCCGCACAAACGCATACATTAACATTTCACAGCCGACTTAATCCCCAATTGCCGTATGATGCCGTAAGGTGGTGGTTAAGAACTATCTCGGTGGCCGATGGCAGCAAAACGACAATCCAACTTAGGAGGAATAACAATGAATCGGACCGGCTTTTTGCTTTTGGGAACCCTCGTTGTATTCATTCTTATGCTAGCTGCAAACGTTACTGCAAGTGAGAAACTGCCGAACCCCGATGTACCCATTGTACTGGTTCATGGGGCTTGGGGGGGAGCACATGATTGGCGTGCCGTGGAAAAAGCACTCAATCACCTAGGCTATGAGGTTCGTAGGGTATCTTTAACCGGTCAAGGTGAAAGATCCCACCTTATTTCTCTGGCAAATGATTTCGACACCCACGTGAAAGATGTTGTTAACATGGTTGAATTTGAATACTGGGAAGATGAGAAAATTTACTTAGTCGGTCACAGTTACGGAGGCAGTGTAATAACAGGTGTGGCAAGCCAGATCCCTCATCGCCTAGAGGGGCTTATTTATGTGGACGCCCAAATGCCAACACCGGACAAAATGATTGGCCCCGATGAGCTCAAGGAGAAGGAAGGCGCCATAACCGGATTTAACTTTTTAAGGGACCCGACTTGGCCGGTCTATTGGGAAGATCCATCCGGTCCTAAAGATGTCCCCCACCAGGCAAAAACAAGCCTTATGTCCAAAAGTGCTTTCCCCAAATACGATGCCGCAATTAAGCTGCCCGGTTCCGCGATTATTCTCGCCGGGCCTGATTGGGATGAACATGGGCCATATCCGGACAATAAGCAGCTTATGTACAACACTGCCAAAGAACGCGGATATTATATAATCGGTAAATCTTGGGGACACAACGCCCACCGGGACAATACCGAGGAATTCGTTCCAGTCCTTTTAGATGCAATTGCAAATATGAGCAATCTCTAAAAACGGGAAATAGCCATTTACGATGCTCTTTTGTAAACACAAAACCCCACACCCAAAGTGTGGGGTTTTATACTTTCAAAGAAAGCTGCTGTCCAGCCCGCTCTAAAGTTACTTATTCGGCATAAATAAATTATTTTATAGTATGGTAAAAACCCCCAAAACTCCCCGGAGTTGATCTATAATATAAGTAATTCCTACTAAGGCGGTATTATGGTTTTTTATGTTGGGAATTGTGGTAGTGGCGACTACCACGAAGGGAGCAAAAATATCTTTTGTGTGGAACATACTGCCGGTTAAGGGGGTAATGGACTGATTATTTGGGTTGACTGTTAGTACCTCTTTGGTTAGGGAGAATATCAACATTAATGAGTTTGCGCTAAACATTGGTGGATGGTTGAGATTGCCGATATGAGGAGAGCAGTATTACCGGCTCTAGATTTAGGCCGGTATTTTTTAATGGCAAAGTTCTGAAAAAGCATGAAAGCTAAACTACTTTGGAATAGAGCTAAGGAGAGATCTATATGTTCAGAAACCTAAAACTATCAATGAAACTTGCACTGGGGTTTTCCTTCCTTTTAGTATTAACTACAATTGTCGCGATGGTAGGCGTCTATTACATTGATGATGTTGCCAGTGATACGTACAGATTGATTGATCACCCCTATACGGTACACACCGAAATCCTCAAAGTCCAGCGGGATGTGATAGCGATAGAGCGGGAAATGCATGAGATTATGGGCAGCACCGATCGCAAGGGGATTGAAAACAGCATTAAAAACATCAATACGCTTGAACAAGGAATATTCAAGTCATTTGATCTGCTTTACGAGCGATTCTTGGGTG
>JAAYQZ010000081.1 GCA_012519025.1 Bacillota bacterium | reverse complement strand
GGAGCGGAAGACGGGATTCGAACCCGCGGCCCCCACCTTGGCAAGGTGGTGTTCTGCCACTGAACTACTTCCGCGCGGCGTATTGCCACGACCACAAGTCGGCAGTGCCGAAAGTTATATTCCCCTTTACTACCGACCGAGCCTTGGGCAAATTGGCGGAACCGACGGGACTCGAACCCGCGATCTCCGGCGTGACAGGCCGGCGTGTTATCCAGCTACACCACGGCTCCGCATGGTGGGCGAAACAGGACTTGAACCTGTGACCCCCTGCTTGTAAGGCAGGTGCTCTCCCAGCTGAGCTATTCGCCCCTAACAACATTGCCCCCAGACGCATTGCCAATTATAACATCCATTACAACCGAAGTCAACAGCAAAATTCGAATCTGGATGCTTTTGATGCTGCCTCCCCTGACAAACCCATAATAACTGGACTGTAGGTCTTAGTCAAGCAGGCGTTTTTCCCCGGTCAAAGCCTGGAGGGGAGTCACATTTTGTGTCACTTCCAGAACACCAAGGTATTGATTTTTATCATCTCTCACAGCAAAATAGCGGATGTAAACAAGTTGACCCTTAAGATTGATCCAAAAGTCTGCAGTAGCACGTCGACCGTTTCGGAAATCCTCAATTATTTCAGTTACTACATGAACACTTTCAGGTGGATGGCAGTTTTCTACTTTTCGACCGATAACCGCCCTTGTGCGGGGGAAAATTCGCTCAGGCCCTTCAGAAAAATAGCGAACAACATTGTCCTTATCCACAAAAGTTATGTCAATGGGAAGGTGGTTGAGCAACAGCTCTACTTCCTCCAACTTCAGTACTCCTGTTGCCAACTGTAAATAGCCTGAAGGTATTTCAGTAGAGATATCAGGCAAAACTTCACTTCTCACCGGTTGCCACTTTGACTCAGGGGAGATCAAGGTATAGCCGATTTCATCGCTTTGCTGAAGGATTTCTTGCCACTCATCTTCGGCCAGCATTTCCATACTCATAGGGAATAGAATATTCTCTTCTTTGTAGATCATGTCTTCCACTGCCTTGAGCATCGGTAGTGCTTTATTTTGAATTGCGTCGACGATTTCATGCTCGGAAAGGGTGGATGCCTTCACTAAAACACCGCTGATCTCTTTAAGATCTCTGCGAATATCATCATGTATCGACCACATGACACTTGGTGGCCCCGTAATGCCCTGTTTCTCCAAATACGGGAACAAAATGTTTTCTTTGCGGCTGTAGTGTTTTTCCACCTCCAGCAGTCTATCATGGAGCCCTTTCCAAGTCTTTAGTAAATCTAACCGGTCGCCTTGATCAAAAAGCAGTGCGTTGAGCACCTGGTGCTGTTTTTGCACAAGTTCTCCTAAAGCAGTGTTTTCCAGCCGAAATGTGTGCACCGGGTGACCAGGTACTGTATCCGGTGGCGCCTGGCGCTCTAAGGATTCCTCAAAGACGGCAACATGCACGTCGCAAAGACGTTTAATCTCCTCTGCAGGCATTCCTTCGTTAATCAAAGCTTGTTCCAATTGCGAAATTTCTGTTGATCCAACGTCTTTAAGCAAATCGCTAAACCGTTCCTTCACCTCGTCTACTGTGCTTCCGGCATGTAGATCTAAGATGATTTTCTTCAGCTGTTCTTGACGGTATTCGCGGTTGTTAATCAGCTTTGTCATTGTTCAAAACCTCCTTACTGCATCAATTACTTTAACTGGACAGTCCTAGATTCCAAAACCTTTCCCATCTTGTCCTCAAGATCATATATTGCCCGATCGGAAAGCTGCAAAACCCTAAAAGTGATTATCTGGCATAACCTACGTCAATAGACAAAATTTTATAGACCACTCGACCGGCCGGCACTTCAATATCGACAACTTCGCCGACCTTGCAGCCTAAAATAGCCTGAGCCACCGGAGAGCGATGGGAAATCCGATTTTGCGCGGGATCTGCCTCCACAGAACCAACAATCAAAAATTCCACATTCTCGCCTGTGGCAAGATCCTGCAATTTTACTCTATGTCCAACCCGCACCTGGTCTGTAGCCATTTTCCTGGCATCAATTAGTTTGGCATGCCGCCTTAAGTATTCGAGATTTCTAATCCTTTGTTCTAATGAAGCCAATAACCCTCCAGAGTGTAAAATACCCTCCGAGGTCGTTGATACTTCCTTGCGCTTGATCTCCCTCAAGTAAGCTAAATCGGTTTCCAGCTTTCGCAACCCGGCTAAGGTAAGAAAAACCTCATTCTCCGCCATCTAAGAGTCAACTCCTTGCTTGTGTCTTGTTAAGATCATATTCACAGTGAAACCCCACCTTGCTGGAGAAACCTTCCATGCCGGCTTTTTTGGATAAACACATTAATGAATGCTTATCCTATGTCTAGGTGGAAGTGAGGTGGACTTTTTGCGCAGTCTTTGGAACGGCAGCATCAGTTTTGGATTAGTTAATATACCAATCAAGCTTTATACAGCTGCCTCAAACAGTGATATTAAGTTTAATTATCTGCACAGCGTGTGTCACACACCCATCAAATACCGAAAAACCTGCCCCAATTGCGATATTGAAGTCGATGATAGTGAAATTGTGAAAGGATACGAATTTCAACGGGGAAAATATGTAATTATGGAGAATGCTGAGCTTGAAGCTATTGCCCCTGAAAAAAGTCGCTCGATCGATATTTTAGATTTTGTCCGCTTAAAAGATATTGATCCCGTCTATTTCAACCGCACATATTATCTTCAACCTGCAGATACAGGCGCCAAAGCCTATTTCCTTTTGAAACAAGCTATGGTTGAAAAGGAACAGATCGCCATTGCTAAAATTGTGATTCGTTCGAAGGAAAATTTGGCTGCCATCAGGGTGTATAAGCGAGGGTTAGCACTGGAAACAATGTTTTACCCTGCTGAGATCCGTGCCATAAATGCATTATTTGACTCTGAAGAAGAACCTGTCGCCAACGAACGTGAACTCAATATGGCCATGGCCCTAATTGATAATCTTACAACCAAATTTCAACCAGATCAGTATATTAATGAATACCAAAACTTGCTTATGCAAACCATCGAGAAGAAAGTGGCCGGAGAGCATGTTGTTCCCGCGGCTGCACCAGCCCCGGCGGGGAAAATCATCGATCTTATGGCAGCGTTAGAGGCGAGTGTCGAAGCAACCGGTGCCGGGTCAAAAGGTTCCTTAAAGCGGGCCACCAAAGCGAAGGCTGAAGAAATCAGCTGATATGGCGACACAGTCTTTGCCTTTGTTGGCACCGATGCTGTCAGCATCCTCCAAGCCATTCAGTTCCAAAGATTACCTGTTTGAACCGAAATGGGACGGATTTCGCTGTCTTGCATATTTGGAGAACCAAAAAACAGTACTGTTTAGCCGCAGAGGAATGGATCTTTCCCAAAGTTTTCCGGAACTGAACGGACTGCATAAACTCCTATCAGGTTGTCCCGCCATTTTGGACGGGGAAATTGTAATCTTCCACGAAGGCAAAGATCAGTTTCATCTACTGCTGCAAAGAATTAGGCAGCGCAGCATGGAACTTGTGCATATTCCCGCTGTGTTTATTGCTTTTGATCTGCTTTATTTACACGGAACACCCTTGATGAACACATGTTTGCAGGAGCGCAAGGAAAAGCTGTCTCAAAATGTTCCTGCCGCCGATAATTTGCTGGTAAATAGCTATATACTGGCATCAGGAGAAATCTTCTTCGATGCAGCCATAGCCCAAGGGCGGGAAGGGATAATGGCTAAAAGATTAGATAGCTTATATCTTCCCGGCAGGCGAAGCCGAAACTGGTTGAAAATCAAAGCTATTAATACCACCGAGGCTGTTGTTGCAGGCTATATACCTAAAGGCCGCCATAGCTTTGCATCTTTGATTCTTGGTCAATATCGAGCATCTGATGGGCGGCTTGTGCACGTAGGAAACGTAGGTACAGGATTCAGCAGTCGTGATGTTCGGGAAATTGTAGATGAACTTAGGAAACTATCAGCGAAAGATGGGCCTCCCCTTTTTTTGAACTTGGAAACACATGCTGTTGTATGGGCGATGCCTTTATTAGTGGTAGAAGTCCGCTACATGGAATATACAGCAAGCGGACAATTGAGGCACCCTGTGTATATTGGCCCCAGATTGGATGTTGCACCGGAAGAGTGTATACTGCCCCAAAAATTTAGTTAAGTGTTGCAGGGCCCGGGAAGGTGAAGTGACGTGGAAGAACAAACCATCCAAATTGACGATCATCATATTCGTGTTACCAATTGGAATAAGATATTGTGGCCGGAAAGTGGTTTTACCAAAGGCGATCTAATGGAATATTTTCTTAAAGCAGCCCCCTTTCTTCTCCCCCACCTCAAAGACCGACCTCTTACTGTTGTGAGATTCCCTTCCGGTATCCAGACTAAAGGGTTCTACCAAAAAAACTGCCCTCAATCTGCACCTGAATTTGTCCAAACCGTGACTGTGTCCAGCTATCCGTCCAAACCCGAAAAGGCCATCAATTACATTTTAGTCCAAAATACGGCGACTTTGTTGTGGCTT
>JAAYQZ010000080.1 GCA_012519025.1 Bacillota bacterium | reverse complement strand
CCCCAGGTGGCTGTTTGTGGGAACAGTTGCGCAAAGACCTCATCTGTAAGCCTGTCAACGTCATCCCATTCCGCGCCGATGGCCTCCATGACAGCTTGCATGATTACTGATTGTTCGTATATTGGAGAGATATATCCAAGAAACTTCCTGCATTTTGGTGATGTGATCATGTGATGCTCACCGTCACTTCGCCCAGCACAGGGATTTTGGCCACCGGTATCTCGACGTACTCGTCATTCCCATTCAGGGTTAAACTCGCATAGTCGGCCACACCGTCCACGCTGAGGATTTCATGACCGACCTTTGTGGAGGTTATGCGTTCTGGCGGCCGGTCTCCCGTATTCAACTCAAATCCAGCCATAAAATCCCGGAGCCGGGCCTTGATATTCTCCACTACGGTTTCCGCATCGTACCCGTCCTTGAGGAAGAGAGAAAAAGCAATATCTACAGCGAATACCTCCGGCGCGTCTACGGTTACATGGGCACCAATGGGCGCCTTTCCGCCGCCCAGCGGCCCATCGGGGGCGATGTGGTTCTGGACCGCCGCAATGAGATCCTCATTGGCTGGCTGACCGTTGCTATCCATTATTAATACTTTTACTGTACTTGGCCCATTCCAAAGAGGTATTACATATGCTGCTCCAACTCCGTCAACTTCTTTAGCCCATCTTTCGTAGTCCTTTTTAGCACCACTTAAAGGCTCATCATAGGCTTCTAGTATCCTCTTCCTAAAACTGTCGTCATCCTCTATATCAGTTCCACCTGTAAAAGGCTCTGGATTGGTGATAGAGGATACACCGTTGATAGGTTGAGATAACATTGTAATTGTGTTTGCCGCTACATTGCCGACTATACCCGCTTCCGTACATTCTGCCTTTACTAATACCATTCCATCTTCTCCTATCCTAACCGTTTCCTGTATCTCAAATTCTATGGCAGAACTGCTATCGCTTGATTGGGTAGATACTATGAAGCCTTTGGGGATTAATGCTCCGGGGGTACCTGTTATTAGAATTTCACCCGATGCTGGAGTAGGTTCGTGTCTATAAACGCCTTTTTCCTCTCCAAGATAATCCAAATACACACTGTATGATGTTTGAGGGAATGCCAAACGTAAAATATTCTGCAATTTTAACTGTGTCATCTCAGCTTTCTCTATTGCCGTTGGTCGTGTTGCATCCCAAAAAAAATCCCCTTCCTTGATACTGATGCCTGGAGGGGCTTTCTCTAACATTCGTTTATGGATAGTTTCTTCATTTTCTTGCAAAAATTCAGGTATTGGCAGTTCATACGCCACTCAATTTCACCCCCTCAATGCGGGCTTCATCGCCTATTACAGGTACAATTGTAAAGCTAACATATAGCTCATCACCTTTCCATTCAAAAGAAAAATCCTTTACTGATTCAGTTCTAGGATCTACTAATAGAGCTTCAGTAATCGTTCTTTCAATTTCAGCTTCAATCATTGCCCTAGTTGTTTGTTTTATTGCTCTTTCCACTTCAACACCATAATTCCAACTATAGGCAAGGCAAGCAAACCGTTCTGTTAGAACTGCCTTTATGCACCACTGTACCCAGGCTGTATGGCCGTCCGCTATTGCTATTCGTCCGGCTGCATCCCTAGCAAAATCCCATTTTTCAAAGTCAAACAAATAACTTTCAGGGTATTCTGGTTCTGGCTGAATTTGCTGTTGCTCCACAAGCTCTGGCATATCGAATGCAGGATAAAGGTTAGACACTATGAGCTCACCACCTTGCTCAGCACGACAGGATCAGTCCCATCGTTGACCCAAGCTACCAGCACCCGGTCACCGGGCTTCAGTTCCGGCTTAATCTCTATTTTAACTCCTTCTATTTCTTTAGGGTGCCAATCCCAGCGGCTTTGCGCATATCCGGTAGGGATAGGTATTGGGGTTCCATCATCTTCAACCTCGTATT
>JAAYQZ010000079.1 GCA_012519025.1 Bacillota bacterium | reverse complement strand
TAAAGAAGTCTAATAGATGCAGAGAACCGCATTGTGTTTTAAGGCCCCATTCAATCATTCCTTATAACTAGCAAGACAGTCCCCTATGAATTAATCCAGGCTTGGCAAAAAGTTAGAATCACCCGGGAGCTTCAATGCACTTTTATCGGTTATGCTGTATTTAACCACCTTAACGAAAAACAAAGTAACTGTCGGGCATGCTATTGCCTTCGTTCGGTTGTACCTGCGTCGTACACAGCCTTTTCAACAGAATCGTCCAGTGCAACCTTCACTTCTTCCTCCCCACTATTCTCCACATTCCCACTCCATTCCTCCCGCCCATCCACTCAATCTGCTCCCACCTCCCTCCCCCACATTTTTCCTCCTTGACATCCCCCTCCGGCGGTAGTATAGTTATGCATGTATCATGTGAGATTATACGAGGGGGCATCAGATGTGAAAAAGACATTAATAGTGCTTTTAGGCTTGATGTTGGCTTTGGGAGTGGGTTTTAATGTTTTGGCTAGTGGAGTGCTGAAGGTCGGCACTAGCGCGGATTTTCCGCCGTTTGAGTACCAAGATGAAAAGACCGGCGAATACTTAGGCTTTGATGTGGATCTGATCAAAGCTGTAGGTGAAAAGATGGGCATGGAAGTTGAAATTGTGAATACCGCGTGGGATGGCTTGATCCCGGGGCTCTTAACAGGCAACTTTGACTGCATCATCTCCGCGATGACTATTACCGAAGAGAGACAGAAAGCTGTTGACTTTTCCGATGAATACTTTGACGCAAGTCAAGTAATTGTCACCAAGATCGATAATGATGATATTTTGGGTGTAGACGATCTTGAGGGTAAAGAAATTTCAGTACAGATCGGTACTACCGGGGACTTTGAAGCAAGTGAAATTGAAGGTGCTGTTGTAAAGCGGTTTAACTTGGCACCTGATGCCATACAGGAAGTGAGAAACGGCAGTGTACCGGCATGTATCATTGACCTTGCTGTAGCAGAAGAGATGGTCAAAGCATATAACGATATTAAGTTCGGAGAACCCATTACAGTAGAGACCTATGGTATTGCAATTAGAAAAGGCAATACAGAGCTGTTGGGTAAGGTTAACAAAGCTTTGGGAGAGTTAAAAGAGTCCGGAGAATATGATGAGATTCATGGTGAGTGGTTCTAGATGGTATAAGGGTCACGGCCGGGCCGTGACCCTTTGGGAGGAATTGAATTGATCCTTGATTTTTCCATAATACCGGGGATTTTGCCTGCGCTTTTATGGGGCACCAAGCTCACCATTGAGCTTGCTTTAATTGGGGTAGCCATTGGCCTTATCATTGGCTCAGTGGTGGGCATCGGCAGGGTATCGAGCAATAAATTGGTTCGCACTATTACCGGCATATATGTTGATTTTATCCGAGGCACACCACTGTTGGTGCAGCTTTTTTTAGTTTATTTCGGTCTGCCCTCACTGATCGGCAGGCCTGTGCCTGCCTTTACCGCGGCGATTGCCGCAATGGGTATCAACAGCGGCGCGTATGTAGCAGAGATCGTCAGGGCCGGTATACAGTCGGTTGATAAAGGCCAGATGGAAGCCGCCAGATCAGTTGGTTTGACTGCCGGGCAGGCTATGCGCTATATCATCTTTCCCCAAGCCTTTAGGAGGATTATACCGCCTTTGGGCAATGAGTTCATAGCTTTACTGAAGGAGACCTCCTTGGTGTCTGTTATCGCCTTGGAGGATCTTTTGCGGAAAGGCCAGGTAGTCATCACCAGAACTTTTAGACCTTTTGAGGTGTATATGGCTGTAGCACTGATATATCTGGTGATGACTTTTGGTATCTCAAGGCTGGTTGCTTGGTCGGAAAAGAGGTTGAAGGTCGTTGATTAAAACCCTAGGTCTAAGAAAATCTTTTGGGGATAATCAGGTGCTGAATGGTATTGATGTTGAGATTAAGCCCCATGAAGTTGTGGTTGTCATCGGTCCTTCCGGATCCGGTAAAAGTACGTTTTTAAGGTGTTTAAATCTGCTGGAAAAGCCTACTGCCGGTGAGATATATTTTCGCGGCCAGTGTATCACCGATCCTAAGGTAAATGTCAATGAAGTCCGAAGGGAGATGGGGATGGTTTTTCAGTCCTTCAACCTCTTCCCCCATATGACGGTAAGTGAAAATATTACCTTGGGGCCTACTAAAGTAAGGGCAGTGCCTTTAAAAGAGGCTGAAGAGCACGCAAGAGAGCTTTTAGATAAGGTAGGTATTTTAGATAAAGAAAATGCTTACCCGACTGAGCTTTCCGGTGGGCAGCAGCAAAGAGTAGCCATAGCAAGGGCTCTGGCCATGAAGCCCACAGCTATGCTTTTTGATGAGGCTACATCTGCTTTGGATCCGGAGATGATTGGTGAGGTTTTGGATGTGATCGGCAACCTCGCGGGGGAAGGCATGACCATGGTGATTGTCACCCATGAGATGGGGTTTGCTAAACAGGTGGGCCACCGCATCGTGTTTATGGATGAAGGTGTGGTTGTGGAGCAGGGCCCACCAGGTGAGGTTTTAGGCAGCCCTAAAAACCCCAGAACTCAGGCTTTTTTAAGTAAGGTTTTGTAGGTATTTTTTGTTAAGTCTTAAGGCAATTGTATAGGCCGGATTGAACACATTGGCTATATCGTATTTTGCATACTGCCCGATAAGCATATGGGTTGTGACCTCATCGAGATTGTATTCTTTAAGCCAGTAGACCATTTCCGATGTGGCGTGTTTCAATGCTTGTTCAAGGGTGCGGGAATTGCCTATGGTAAATATATCTGTATTAGTTTCACCCCGGGGCCATCTGATGGCCCTGTTTTTTATAATGTCGGCTTTGAAGGTAACATCCATGGAGACCTCCAGGCCTCTGCCTAAGATCTCGCCATCTCCTTGGGCGGCATGGCCGTCACCTAGGGCAAACAGTGCCCCCGGTTGGAAGATGGGAAAATACAGGGTGACTCCGGCGGTGATGCGGTTGTAATCCATGTTGCCGCCGTGTCTGTCCGATGTTCTGGTGGAGAATTCTCGGTTTAGATCCGGTGCTACCCCGATACAGCCCATCATGGGCTTCAGGTGGACTGTAAAATCTATTTGAGGATCGATGAGTACGGCTTTGTTGTCTTTGATCTGCCAGGTGGAGTCTTCCCGAAAGCGATCCTGGGATGGTTTGTAATATGTTTCCAATACACTTGGTGCAAGACCTATGCTGGAATAGCTGTGGCTGCGGTTTGGTTGAATGGACTTTAGTTTAATTTTCAAGGTATCACCGGGTGCGGCACCTTTGATATAAAAAGGGCCGGTTGCGGGGTTGCCTGCCGGTGCTTCTTGTTTGGTGGGGCCGTGGCCCCTGGAATCTAAAGTTTTAGTGGATACTGTATCACCGGGGTTGATCCTAAGTGCCGGTGTGTGATTTGCAAAGGTATTTATATAGCTTGGGTTTATAAACTGATGATGCATATTTTACCTCCTGTATATACTGCTGATATTATATCACAGCCAGGATTTATGAGTATTCTTGACATGTTTTAACTTTGTTGTTACAATGACGCCATATTAAACGGGCTTTTTGAACACTGCTCAAAAAAGGTGAGAATTTATGTCTGTAGGTCAAAGACTTTTAAACTCATATGACGAACTCACTCCTTCGGAGAGAAAAGTCGCGGATTATATATGGAACCACTTTGATGCTATTCCCGGTATGTCTTCCAGAGATCTTGCGGAAAAGACCGGTGTAAGCCTGGGGACTGTGATCAACTTCTGTAAAGCCATCGGACTTGATGGCTACAGTTCTTTGAGGATTGCCCTGGCCGGAGATGCAGCGAGGAACAGGACCTTGGATAAATCCATGACAGCAATGGATCCCTACTTCCGCCAGTTGGTGGAAACGGTTATAGCTACTGATGAGTGTCTTGATCCTGAAGCACTGGATGAGGCAAGTAAGATTATGGCTGAAGCTTCGTCGATAGTCATGTTCGGCGGCGGCTCATCGGGATTGGTCTGCTCCATGGCGGCGGAAATGCTGGCCCAATTCGGCAGGTTGATATATACATTTGATCGCTTGCCCACACTGCATGCTGCAGCACAGTCTGTTACAAAAGGCACCGCGGTGATCGTTGTCTCCCACAGGGGTGAAGAACCTAATGTAGTTGAGACATTAAAGCTTTGCAAAGAAAAGGGCGGCAGAACCATCGCGATTACAAACTCCAATACCAACCCATTAGCCAAAGAATGTGAGATCATTCTGAGAACCGCTGTCAAGACCATCGGCACAGATTATGTCACAGATATGATCTTCCAGCCGGTTAGAGAAGCCCAAATAGCGGTAGTCAGGCTGTTGGTTTTAAAGGCCATGGAAGATAAAATCACATAACACCTCCCCACTGCCGAATCTCTTCGGCATTTTTTTATGTACCCATTTACATTTTCTTGACTAATAAAATAACAGATGTTACAATATGTTCAAGCTTTGGTTGTTGTCTTGAACTTTGTTCATCTCCAATCCCACTGTTTATAGGGCTATATTTTGGTCGAAGTCTCAACTTTTGCGTGGGGGTGATCTCAGGAATTTGGTGGAGGTATGTTTAAAAACAAGGGAGGTAAGACATTGAAATCTAGAATAGTTTTTTTGGCTCTCGTGATGACGCTGGTACTTAGTTTCGGAGTCTTGGCTTACAATGAAGCACCGATGCTGAAGGAAAAGGTAGATGCTGGGCTTTTGCCCCCTGTGGATGACAGACTGCCTGAGGAACCTTTAGTGATTGAACCTTGGCATGAAATCGGTGAATACGGCGGCACCTGGCGTCGTGTGGCTTTTGGTGTCCCCGATATTCGTTTAGATGAAAACTTGACAGCAGAGAGTTTAGTCCGCTGGACAACCGATGGTGCCGATGTGGTGCCCAACGTTGCCAAGGCTTGGGACATTAGCGATGATGCTAAGGTATTTACTTTCTATTTGTATCCCGGTATGCGCTGGTCTGATGGTGAGCCTTTTACCGCCGCGGACTTTGATTTTTGGTGGAATGATGTGATCTTAAACAAAGAGATCACACCTGTGCCCCCCACCTGGGTTACCCAAGCCGGTAAACTGCCGGAGTTTAAGGTAATCGATGATTACACTATTCAGTTTGCCTTTAGTGAGCCTTATGGTACTTTCCTTAGATTGCTGGCCCACCAAAGCCACATTATGACCAGATACCCTGCCCACTATCTAAAGCAGTTCCATGCAGATTATCTGTCCAGTGATGAGCTCGAGGCCAAAACAAAAGATGCGGGGTTTGAGTATTGGTACCAGCTGTTTGCCAATAAAGAAGATCCATTGGCCAACAGCGACCTGCCGGTAATTTGGGCTTGGAAAACCGCCAGACGCTCACCGGGTGAGCATATTGCTGAGCGGAATGCCTATTACTGGAAAGTAGATACAGCCGGCAATCAGCTGCCTTATCTTGATTACATGCGCCACGATATCGTGGAAGAGCAGCAGATCCTTACTTTAAAGGCAGCCACCGGTGAAGTTGATATGCAGATCCGTCATATGAATCTAGAAGATCTGCCTTTGTATAAGACAAATGAAGAGCGCTACGGTTATAAGACCCTGCTTTGGGACAGCGGCCTGGCCTCAGGATACTTATATTACTTCAACTTCTTCCATGAGGACCCCATTTTAAGGGATCTGTTCAGGAATGATGATTTTAGAAGAGCGCTTTCTTTGGCCATTGACCGCTATGAGGTCAATGATCTTGTGTTTATGGGTCAGGGCAAAGAGCGCCAGGGCGGTGTAGTCACCCAGTCTCCTTTCCATGTGGAAGGCACTGAAACTAACTTTGCCCAGTATGATCCCGAGCTTGCCAACGAGATGCTTGATCATATCGGCCTCACCAAAAGGGACAGTGAAGGCTATCGCGTGCTGCCCAATGGTGAAAGATTGGATATTGTCATGGATATTGTTGGGGAAAGAGGATTCCCTGAGGTTTCCGAGCTGCTCGCCGGCTACTGGAAAGACGTCGGCGTGCGCATGACGGTTAATACCCTAGAGAGAAGCTTCTTAGTCACCAGAGCCAATGCCGGAGAATGGATCGCAAGTGTATGGCAAAACAACCGCGGTCTTACCCCCGAGGTTGAGCCTGTGTTCTTGCTTCCCGGTGGCGGTGGTTTGGGACAGGTAAACCACTGGCGTCAGTGGTGGGATTCTGATGGAGCCCGGGGTGAAGAGCCTCCTGCCGGTCCCATCTGTGAGATATTTGAGCTTTATGATCAGGTGCTGACAACTGCAGATACCGACGAACAGGTAGAACTGATGCAGCAGATTGTAAAACTCAATATGGACCACATTTGGTATACCGGTGTTGTCGGGGATCTGCCCCAGGTTGTGATCGTAAAAGACAACTTCATGAATGTACCGGAAAACGGTGTGTTTGACTGGGTACAGAAAACCCCCGGTCCTGAAGCACCGGAGCAGTTTTTCATTAAGCAGTAGCTACAACCATAGGGCAGGATGGGGTCCTCCCCCATCCTGCTTTTACAAGGAGCCGAAAGATGGAGCAAATTACACCACCAACAAGCAGCAAATGTGTTTGGATCATGTCAGATAC
>JAAYQZ010000078.1 GCA_012519025.1 Bacillota bacterium | reverse complement strand
CTATCGGTGCCGAACAGGGCTATGTATATGTAAGGGCGGAATATCCGCTGGCTATTGAAAGATTGGATCTTGCTCTTCAGAAGGCCCGTGAAAACGGCCTGCTGGGACGGGATATTTTTGGCTCCGGCTTCAATTTTGACATTGAGATTAGAATTGGTGCCGGCGCATTTGTATGCGGCGAGGAAACAGCTTTGCTCACTTCTATTGAAGGTAAACGGGGTGAACCCAGGCCACGGCCCCCATTCCCTGCTAATGAAGGTGTTTGGGGTAAGCCAACAGTTCTCAACAATGTTGAAACCTGGGCAAACATTCCTGAGATTATACGTAAGGGAGCCGAAGCTTACTCTTCTGTGGGCACGGAAAAGAGCAAAGGCACCAAGGTGTTTGCTTTGGCCGGCCGGATCAACAACACAGGCATTATTGAAGTCCCCATGGGTACTACTCTCAGGGAAATTGTTTATGAAATTGGCGGTGGTATTCCCCGGAAAAAAGCTTTTAAAGCTGTACAGACGGGAGGTCCATCAGGAGGCTGCATTCCCGCCGAACACCTTGATACCCCCGTTGACTATGACTCCCTTGGCGCTTTGGGTGCCATCATGGGCTCCGGTGGTATGATTGTTCTGGATGAGGATACTTGTATGGTAGATATCGCCAAGTTTTTCCTTGATTTTGTTGTGGATGAATCCTGTGGTAAATGCTCCCCCTGTCGTATCGGTACAAAAAGGATGTATGAAATCCTTGATAATATCAGTAAAGGCAAAGGGAAAGAAGGGGACATCGAGCTTTTGGAAGAACTGGCTACTACGATTAAGGCTACTGCGCTATGCGGGCTTGGCCAGACTGCACCAAACCCGGTCCTGAGCACAATTAGATATTTCCGGCACGAATATGAGGAACATATCAGGGACAAGAAGTGCACATGCAATGTATGCGAGTTCGAGGAATAAAGCCGCTCCCACCACATTTGTTAAAAGGAAAAAGTATGGGAGTTTGGAGGGAAAAAGGTAAAAATGATAAATTTGACAATCGATAACCAGAAGATAGCGGTAGAACCGGGGACAACCATACTTGAAGCCGCACAAAATACAGGAGCAAAGATCCCCACACTTTGTTATTTAAAAGACATTAATGTTGTCGGGGCTTGCCGTATCTGCCTAGTAGAGGTGGAAGGGGCAAAAACCTTTATACCATCGTGCGTGACTCCTGTCGCTGAGGGTATGGTTGTTAGAACCAACACTCCAGCGGTGCTTAAGGCCCGCAAATTGGTTCTTGAGCTAATTTTATCCGACCATCCGATGGAATGCCTAACTTGCTTGCGCAACCAGAACTGTGAACTGCAGGACCTGGCCCGGGAATTTGGCATTACTGAGGTGCGTTTCGATGGGGCTAAATCGGAATATCCTATTGATGATTCCAGCCCTGCTATTACCAGAGACCCGCGCAAGTGCATTCTCTGCCGTCGTTGTATTTCAGTGTGCAGCAATGTGCAGACGGTAACTG
>JAAYQZ010000077.1 GCA_012519025.1 Bacillota bacterium | reverse complement strand
ATTTGATGAAGTATGTAATTCATTCAATAAGTGTGAGGATTTCTCCTTCCTTGATCTGCAGACGGGCAAACAGGCTCGGTAAAACCACGCAGTTTTTAAGAAAGATTTTCTGCAGAAAATCCTGCTTGTGCTGAAGGGCCAGCAGTACCCCACATTTCCGCTCAGTCAGCAGTTTTATGCATTTCGCTGTGTGTTACCGGCCTTACTGAGGCTTTATGGCATGCTGCTCTGCCTGCTTTACAAACCAATCCAATGGCACCGGATCTTAGAAGCCGATCATGATCAACTATGTCAAATAAACAGTCAGTACCTACCCAAGCCTTGAGCCTACCTCCATCTACCGCAAGTTTAAGATCATATGATTTGCCAAATTCCCACTGTATATTAGTTTCGGCCAATACCTTGGTGCCATCTAATTCTTTAACTAAACGTGCTCTACCGTCCCTTTGAAGCAGCAGTGCGTAGTACCTGCGCATGCCCTGCACACGGACAGCAACCCCAAAGGCTTCACACATATGGGGTGTAAAAGCAGCTGATAATGTGTAATCAGTCCATTCACGGCTGCCCTGCATCATTAAGCCTGTGCCTTCGTTGTGGATAAGACGAAACGGCTCATCGGTAAATGTCAGCTGATCTAACCCGTCCACCCAGGCTCTTTGCCACATGGTTCCTCCATCAGCCGGGCGCTTCCATACGGTATTTGGAGTGCCATCCCATGTTATGTAGTCTAGGTAAATGGTACCATCCGCTCGTTCATTTGAAGAGATCTCAATCCCGATCTCTGCAATGGGTTGGCCATCCATATCCGGTATAGTCCAAGCAAATTCGTGTTCAGCACCGGGTAACAGCCGGACCCCAGGCCCTTTGTCTTTACAAAGCTGATCACAGCCGTTATAGGCACTAACATACAGACTGCAGTCTACCGGGCGGTTGTTTTTAGGATCCGCGCATATCCTTGCTCGAACTGTCTCCCCCGGATAAAGTGTTGGAGATGCAATCAAAGCATAGTGGCTTGGGCCTGAAGCATCTTTTGGTATGAAGGTCGCGGTGGCGGCCCGGGCAAGTCTTCCGGCAGCCAAATGGCTATACTGCAGGGCCAGGCTTCGTTCGCCCAGTTTGCTGTAACCTTTGACGTTTTCAACTTTGAGGATCCCTTGGGACTCTATGCTGTCTTCCGGTAGAAAGCCTTGAAGAGCACCCGGCAGTTCAAAGTGGAAGCGGGCACCGTGCTTGGGATGGGTTTTGGACTGTCCGACAAGGGTCTTTGCCATATTGACAATAAAGTAAGTCTCTTGGACTGCATCACTGATGGCTCTACCGCCATCTGCTGTTGGAAGATAGAGCCTATCTGCGATGGGACTGCGAAAGTCAGGACCGTTGTTAATACCTGAAAGCCCATTTTTGATTCCCATAAGGCAGCCGACATTGCCTGAGTTGCAGTCTGTATCCCAACCGGATGTGTTGACGATCATAAGGCTTTTTTGGAAGTCGTCATCACCATAAAGCAGGCTTAAGATAATGAGGCCGTGATTCGGCACTATATGGCAGTTGCCGCCGTATTTATCATAACCGTAGTGAGTTTCAAGGTGTTTTCTTGCTTTACGCCAATTCGGCTCTTTGCTGTGCCATTCCCGAATGTCGTTGATCATGCGGTAGATGGTGGAGTCTTTCGGGATAATGCCAAGGGCGGTGTCAAGCAGTTTGTTTAGATCAGGTTCAATAAATGCTTGTGCCTCCATGGCCGCAATGACTTGGGCACCGTAAATCGCCTCCCCATCGTGGCTGACTTGGCTTGCCCGGCAGGCGAAGTCTGCTGCCTTAAAAGGATCACCGGGGAAAAGCATGGCCCATGCATCGATAAATATTTGGGCACCGATCTGTTCAGACACTACCTGACCGTTTAATTTCGCAAAGCCGCTTTCCGGCGGCATGATCCCGTTTTTTAGCCGCAGATATGCTGTGTGTTCTGTGGAGTTGCCCATTCCACCCCACCACAGGATGGTTCTGTTTTCAATTAGGTAGTTGAGCCAGGTTTGTCCAATTTGTGCAGGTGTAAGGGCTTTGTCGTGGTTGTAATCTTCGAGGGCTCTTATGAATGTGAATGTACCGGAGATATCGTCGTCCGGCACGACAAGGGGGAGATTCAGTTTTTCGTTGACATAGTAGTTGATCTCCCCCAGTTCGTCCATGATCTTTTCATAGCTCCAGCCTTCAAAGGGT
>JAAYQZ010000076.1 GCA_012519025.1 Bacillota bacterium | reverse complement strand
AACCTCGATCTGAAGCAGCCTGTGGGGTGCTTCACATAGGGCCGGTGCAGTGACATAACCAACCCCACAATTTTTATCCTGCTTGATTCCCCTGTGGTAGTGTGCGCTCACACTGAGGGCAACATGGGATTTTTTATATGAGCTCTGCACCAAATCAGCGTTTTGTAAATTGTATGGGTAGGATGATTCAATGAAAGGGTATACAGGGTTGTGTTGAAAAACAATCAAGGGCATTTCGACATTGTTTAAGGATTGCAGTAAACACAAAGACTGGGGATCCCTGGACGCTCGATCTAGAGCATCATACTGATCATGAAAGAAAAACAGTCTGACATTATTTATGATAGCGGCACCGCTGGTATCTCCGAAAACATCGTATATTTGTGCAAAGTCCCCATCATGGTTGCCGGGGACTACAAAATATCTGATTTGAAATTCATCAAGTTCCGCCTTCAGCTCGACAAGATCCGCCTTGGCGCCTTCTCGGCGCCCGTCCTCAACTACATCACCCAAAATTACTACTACCTCTGCCCCAAGCTGGTTCTTGCAGTAATAGAGGGCCCTTCGCAATAGCTCTCGACCCATTCTACCTTTCCTTGCGGGGATAGTAGAATCGGAGTCTGCATGATGAACGTAGTGTATATCACCGATGACTGCGATACGCAGCTTGGACATAATTGGTCGCGCCTCCTTGTGTAGCAGTGCTGCAGGTTCTGCCGTGGGAAGCTGCAGCTCCCCCACCACCAGCCTTTAATATATTCGCATTAATGCTGTAATCGTCCTCCACCTTTGTCAATTTTCCCAAGATAGGGTCAGTACTGGAAATAAAATAAGGACCCACACTTATGCGTGGGTCCCGGATGTATGGCTATTTTCAACCTCTAGTGTGCACTCCATCCACCATCTACAACAAACATCTGGCCGGTGATAAAGTCGGCCTCTGCGGAGCTTAAGAAAAGCGCGGTGTGGGCAATCTCCACGGGGTCGCCCAGTCTCCCTAAGGGAGTAGCATCTATGTGGAGCTGACGCATTTCTGGAGTAATGCCTTTTTGAATGGGCGTATCTATTATTCCCGGTTCAATGGCATTGATCTGGATGTTGTTTGGAGCATATTCCATCGCGGCTTGTCTGGTAAGGGCTGAAACACCTCCCTTGGACGCTGTGTAAGCTGCAAGACCTCCTAAACCGACAATCGCAGCTAGTGAGGAAACATTGACAATTTTACCCCTACCGGCACTAAGCATATGGGGTAAAACAGCTTTCATACCCAGCCAAATACCTTTAAGATTAATATCCTGCACCCGATCCCATTCTTCTTCGGTCTGATCAACCACTGTATCAACTGTTCTAGATACCACACCTGCTACGGCCACCAATGCATCGACTTTACCCCACTGACTGACAGCATCATCGACGACTTTCTGCCAATCAGCCCATTTGGATACATCGACAGTATGGGCAGCAGCCTGGCCCCCGGCGTCAGTAATGGTTTTAGCAGTCTGATCTGCTGCTTTAATATCCATGCAGACTACCCGGGCACCCTCTTGGCCAAATCTTACGGCTGTGGCCTGTCCGATGCCTGAACCTGCACCTGTGACGATGACGACTTGATCTTTAAAGCGCAAGTGAATATCGCCCCCATTTACGTGTTTGAGCTTAGTTTCTCCTGTTTGGGGCTGTTAATACCAAAACTAGATGCAGCTGGCAAGGTAGATGCAGATTTTTGGCGAATCTTTCTGCATTACGACAGAAATGGGGTTGTAATATGCTGATTAAAAACAATGCGGTGGTTTTGTTTCAAGGAGATAGTGTAACTGATTGTGGAAGGTTATCATCTTTGGATGGGCTCGGTACAGGATACGTAATGCAGGCTGTAAGCCGGTTTATGGCTATGTATCCCCATAAAAACGTGAAGTTTATCAATCGGGGGATCAGCGGAGATCGGGTAAAAGACTTAAAACGACGCTGGCAGGAGGATTGTCTTGATCTCAAGCCCGATGTAGTGTCTATTTTAATTGGGATTAACGACTGCTGGCGGCGATATGATAGCAATGATCCCACCTATACCGAAGATTACGAGAAGAGCTATAGAGAAATCTTGGGGCTCACCAAAAAAGAACTCACGGCAAATGTCATCATCCTTGAGCCTTTTTTACTACCCTACCCGGAAGACCGCGATGTCTGGCGGGAGGATCTTGATCCTAAGATCCATGCAACCAGAAAGCTGGCACGGGAATTTGGTGCTGTTTACATACCTTTGGATGGATTGTTTGCCCAAGCATCGACCCAAAAGGAACCCGCCTTTTGGGCAGCTGACGGTGTGCATCCTACAAATGCCGGCCACAGTTTGATTGCCCAGGCATGGCTTGGGGCTGTGGGGGTTTTGTGAAAGATCTTCCTTACAGGATTATTCGCGGCAGTTGTTCCCTAAACATCCCGGCTCCTCCATTGGCCGGGTGTCTCACCTTAGGACAGTCTCCTATGGCTTCTGCCGCCTTTTCCCCAATGGCAATCACTTTTACTCCCGGTGGGCACAATGACACTAAGTGTTCTAAGTATTTTCTGCCTTGCCCTGTTTCTTCCGTTCTTGGCGTGCGATTGGAGAGTCTGCCTTTGTCTTTATGGAACGGATGGAAGGGAAATATGTTCCAAAATATGACTTCAAAGGGCGATAGGGGCAGTTCCTTCAAAAGGCCCCAAGCAATGGTGGCCGTGGGTTCAGCATATCCGTATTGCTGCACTGTTTTAGCTGAAGCGGCTTCAGGGTTACTGGTTCGCACCGGTTTGGCAGTTGGCAGTATATCACTGACTGCAACCTCAATTGATCTACCTAAAAGAATTCTTTCCGAAGTTAGAGGTACACCGGAGAACTTTGCCCCTTGGTAGCCGACAGCCTCCGCACACAATATATATTTTGCCCGACTTATCCTGCATGCCAAATAGTCCCAAAGCTGTCTTTGGCGGATTGCAGGCGCATTAATGCCGACATCGTATATTTTGTCATGATTTTTCCAAGGGTTGAACACATCCGGTGCCGCTTTGTACTCCTGCAAATGTTTGAGAAAATCAGGTAGGTGTTTTTCGTGCAAAGATAATTGGGCCTCCCCCACGTTAGTTTATTTAAGGAATGCTACCCAATACTTCCCTAAGCAGGCGGAAAACTCCTACAGCCAGGTTATGGGAGGGCGTTCACTCAATTGGCTCTATCGATACTGTATGTATTGATTTGATTCTCCATCTTCCGGAGGATTTGATCAATCCGTAGTGCCCCTTGCTTTTCTGGGTCCATTTTACACCATCATCGGTGTACTCCGCAATTACAAGAACTGTTGCTAGTGCGTCTGCCGTAGTGTCGCTGATAGATCCAACAATGGTCTCAACTTTTGTCGGTGCAGGTCCACCAAACCAGACATTTTCGTCAAGATAGGCAAAAGCCTCATAAATGGCGTCTTTTTCGTGTACGACAAATTCTATAGCACTTTCTCCAAATCTGAGTGATAGGGGCATTTTGCACATTTCCAAGAGCTCGGCAACATCGCCGCTTTGATAGGCGTACCCGTAGAGTTTAAAGAACATCTCTATCTCCGCTTCAACAAGAGCATCGCTCTTACTTCCGCCAAAACATCCCGGCAGCAGCAGCAAAGTCGAGATCAGTAAAATAATGTACAGCTTTTTAGTCATACTAAAACCTCCCCCAGAACTTTTCCCCAACTTACTGTTTACAGCCTGTCCTCCATGAATAGATTTGACGGTATGTATCGTGCAGCAAACTTCTTATAATTAGCCCTTTTCGCCCAAATATCAAGGATCTGTTCCGCATTATGCGATAAATACCTCTTTGTCCAAATAGCCGGGTATTT
>JAAYQZ010000075.1 GCA_012519025.1 Bacillota bacterium | reverse complement strand
GATAGAACTTCACCCTTGGCTCTCTTTGCACACAAAGCCTGAACACCCCGATTGGATCGTATTTGATATAGATCCAGGTACCGACACGGACTTCGATGATGCAAGGGAAACAGCGTTCCTGGTTAGACAAATCCTAGAGGAACTTGCTCTTGCGTCTTTTCCCAAGGTTTCCGGCGCAACCGGTATTCACATATATGTACCAATAGCAGCAAAATATCCCTATGCCACAACCAGCAAATTCGTCAATGATATTGGGAAACTCCTTGAATCGGCATTTCCTGACAAAATCACGACCGAACGGCTGATTAAAAACCGCCATGGCAAGGTCTACATAGATCACCTGCAAAACCTGCCCGGTAAGACTGTGGCAGCACCCTACAGCCCCAGACCGCTTCCCAAAGCTACTATTTCCACTCCCATTTCTTGGCAGGAACTGGAGACTGTCTACCCAGACGACTTCCATTTGGGCAATATTTTAGAGCGCTTAGAACATAAAGGTCACGATCTTTTCGCACCCCTTTTCAACAAGGAACAGCTTCTTGACACAGCCTTAGCTGCTTTGGGTGCTCCTGTGGTATAGCGCTTGCTTTTGGTTGGGCACAACTTACAACATAACACCTCTTACGCCGGGATAAAATATGCTTAGGAGGTGACACAGTGGCTAGAAAAGGCAAATTAGCCTCCGAAAGGCTCAAGATGGAAGCCGCAGAAGAAGTAGGATTTGCCGACAAAGTACGCCGTGAGGGTTGGGGGAATGCTACAACAAAGGAAATAGGGTTAATGGTCAAAGAAATGGTTCGCCGTGGCGAAAATATTCTCCAAGCCGACGACAAGAATAAACCTCCTAGGTAAGTGGCACCATAAAATGACCTCGCAGGCTGTGCGCTTTACATATCCCTCAAGGGATATGTAAGGAGGTACTAATGTGGCCAGAAATAGGCGAACTGCGGTACCCCAAGCTGAACCTGCCTTAGACAGGTTCAAGTACGAGGTTGCTGGTGAACTGGGTCTTTTGGAAAAGATTAAGTCCCAAGGCTGGGAAAATATGACCACTAGAGAGGCCGGGAGTGTCGGGGGCCACATGGTGAGAAAACTGATTGAACTGGCAGAGGAGTCTTTGCCTAAAGAGCCTTCCCCGGCAAAGCAGTCCTCTGATACAGCTCATCATTAACAGCTAGAATCTCGGCTTTCCAGGTCGCTTTCCAAAAACACCCGTCGGGCAGGAAGAAGGAGCTTCCTGCCCTCCATTGTAAAAGTAAAGGCCCCCATCAGTGATGGCGGGCCTTTATGCTGTCTGCAAAAATCGATTGTCTCTTTTAGTCGATTCCCACTTGTTTGCTTAGAAAACTGGCAGCAGTCTCAGCCACCTTAAGCTCAAAATCACTCAGATCGCGTTCCGCGGAAGCCAAGACAACAGTGCCTAAAAGATCACCTGTGGGGCTTATAATTGGGGCTATAACCATGGACCGCAGTTCATAAGTACGCGGCCATTCCAAATAGGATTCGGTCTCTAACTGATCTCGGTGTACAGTAATACTTTTTCGATCAACAGCCACCTGCTTCAAAGCGTTGCTTATAGAACGCCCTTCCATTGTGTCTATGGCCTCACTGCATGCGATAACTTGATCTTTATCAGTTATGAGTGCGTGGCAGTCGGTGGATTGCTCCAGGGCCTCGACATATCCTTCCGCTTCCTTGCGCAGACCCCACAATGCAGAGAATTTTTTAAGCACAATTCCACCATTGGATTCTGTGAATATCTCAATGGCATCTCCTTCATCGATTCTCAATTGTGTACGCAGTTCTTTGGGAACTACAACTCGGCCAAGCTCATCTATTCTACGCACTATGCCTGTCGCCTTCATGGTTCAACCTCCTCGCTACTAGTCTGACCACCTCAGTCAAATTCATACCAGGTAGCTGGGAAACCAGGGAACCTAAAGGTATTTATTTTTACAGGTAAGCAAAACGCAGCGCGAATAATACAGCCAACAAGTATACCAACCAGTGGACCTTGCCGCGCTCTTTGGTAAAGAGCTTTATGGCAGCGTAACTGATAAATCCAAAAGCAATGCCGTTGGCGATGCTGTATGTAAAAGCCATGCCGGCGGCTGTCACTAAGGCAGGGATAGCCTCAGACATATCGGACCATTCAATATGCAAGATAGAGCCCATCATCATGGCGCCAACTACGATCAGTGCCGGTGCAGTGGCTGCCGGAGGCACCACACTCACAATGGGCAAGAAAAACAGCGACAAGAAAAACATTCCCGCTGTCACCAAAGCCGTCAAGCCTGTACGACCGCCGGCCGCTACACCACTGGCGGATTCCACATAGGTAGTTACAGTGGGCGTTCCAAAAATAGATCCTGCAATAGTGCCTACAGCATCAGACAGCAGGGCCTTTTCCGCACGGGGTAAACGTCCATCCTCATCCAGAAAACCACCCCTGGCTGACACCCCGATTAAGGTACCGACAGTATCAAACATATCTACAAACAAAAATGCGAAGACAATGTCCAAAATACCAACAGATAAAGCCCCTCTTATATCTAATTTCCCAAAAATCGGTGCCCAAAGGCTTAATTTAGGCCACTGGATGATCCCCTCCGGCATCTGGGTAACTCCAAAGGGCAGTCCCACAATTGCCGAAATCAAAATCCCCCACAAAATGCCGCCTCTTACACCTCTGGCAAGCAAAATAGCAGTAACCATCAATCCAATAGCGGCAACTAAAGGCACAGGATTGCTGAGCGGACCCACACCCACTAAAGTTGCCGGATCCATGACTGTAAATTCTGCGTTTTGGAACCCTATGAATGCTATAAACAGCCCAATACCTGCACCAATGGCATGTTTGAGGCTGACAGGTACAGCATCAATGATGGCTTCCCGTACTTTGGTAAACGTGAGTATCACAAACACAACACCGGAAATAAACACGGCACCAAGGGCAGCTTGCCATGTCAGCCCCATACCCATTACGACTGAGTAGGTAAAATAGGCATTCAGCCCCATACCCGGCGCCAAAGCAAACGGATAGTTAGCCAAAAAGGCCATGAGTACCGTAGCCACAATAGCTGAAGCGATGGTCGCATACATTACAGCGGCAAACGGCATCCCTGTTTCAGAAACGATTGAGGGATTGACGAAAATGATATACGCCATTGTCATAAACGTTGTTATGCCGGCTACAACTTCAGTTCTGACATCTGTGCCTTTTTCTCTGAGGTGGAAAGTCTTTTCTAAAAACCCTTCCTCCGCACCAATCCTCGATCTAGTCAACATTATACCCCCTACTGAATAAAATCACGGCTTTCTTATTCCACGACTTGAACCCCTTTTCCTGCTAGATCTGCACTTCTCCCAAATATACTTTTCAGTCATATACTATCCTGTGTCACACAGGGTCAATCCACAAAGGTATTACTTGACGCTATCGGGAAAAGGTAACACTAAGTTATAGCGACAGGAAATCAATGACAAGGAAGGTGTAAGAGGATGTACGATTGTATCGTGGTGGGGGCAGGTCCCGGTGGAAGCACTGCTGCTTCCAAGCTCGCTAAAGCCAATCTTAAGGTGTTGGTGTTAGAGAAGCAGGCCCTACCACGCTATAAAGTATGTGGAGGCGCTGTTTCCGGTAGGGCTGCTGAGATGATCAACGCTGATCTTGCCAAAGTGACAGAGGATGTCATTAATAAAGTGGATGTGCGGTGGGCGAAATCACACGAGCCACCGGTGCGCCATACATCGGAAATCCCTATTGCTTATTTGGTCATGCGTCAAAAGTTCGACAATCTCCTAGCCGAACAGGCTCTGCACCATGGTGCCCACATTCATGATGGCGAAGAAGTGAAGGAACTCAACTTTTACGATGACCTGGTGGAAGTAAAAACCGATTTTTCCACATACAAAACCAAAACAGTAATCGGTGCCGATGGTGCTTTGGGCATCACGGCTCGGCAAAGCGGTCTTTATGTTCCTAGATCCAAAGGTGTAGCCTTAGAGATAGAAGCTGCCGTTGACGACTCAGTACTTGAACAATGGCGTAAAACTGTTTTAATATCTTTCGGTGCTCCAGAGCACGGCTATGCCTGGGTGTTTCCCAAAGCCAACCATCTATCGATCGGCATTGGTAGATTTGCCACACAATCCCAGAATCTGCTGGACAAGCTTAAAACTTTCACTGAACCCTTGAATATCAACTGGCGGCGTGAACAGGTTAAAGCACATCCTATACCACTTGGCGGTATCAAGCGGGATTTTAGTCGGCCGCATTTTGTGTTAGTGGGTGATGCGGCTAACCTTTGTGATCCACTGTCAGGGGAGGGCATAGCTTATGCCATAGAAAGCGGCAGTTTAGCAGCGAACAGTGTTTTGAATGCCTTTAGTACCGGTGACTTTACCATGGCAGACTATCAGCAGCACATTGAACAAAAGATCAACCGCCATTTGAAAATAGCAAGGCAGTTGGCAGGTATGTTTTATACCTTGCCCAGCACATTCTTTAAGCTGTTTTGCAGCAACAGACAATTGCTGGCTTGGTATTTTGATACAATTAAAGGTGAGAAAAACTATGGTGATGTTTGGGCGCTGGTCAAATCGGTTATCCAGCCTCACCATTTTGCCAGCAGAAAAAAACGCGACAAAATCTATCGATAAAGCGCATAAAAGCCTTTGCCCCACGGCAAAGGCTTTTGCTCATATAAAAATAGCATGAATGCAGCTATACCAAATGGCATGCCACAAAGTGACCTTCACCCACGTCTTGAAATTCAGGTTCTTCTACCAGACATACATCCGTTGCCACAGGGCATCTTGTATGGAATCGGCACCCTGACGGCGGGTTAATGGGTGACGGGACATCCCCTTCCAATATAACTCTTTCCCGAACCAACGTTGGATCGGGAACAGGGATAGCAGACAAAAGGGCTTTCGTATATGGATGTAGGGGGTTGTCATATAGGGCCTGTTTGGAAGTCAATTCAACGATTTTCCCCAAATACATCACAGCCACCCGATCAGATATATGTTTCACCACACTCAAATCGTGGGCAATAAACAAATACGTCAAACCGTATTCTTCCTGCAGATCCTGCAGCAAGTTGACAACCTGTGCCTGAATGGAAACATCCAATGCGGAGACAGGTTCATCACACACGATGATTTTAGGATTTACGGCCAGCGCCCGGGCCACCCCGATTCGCTGTCTTTGCCCTCCGCTAAACTCATGGGGATATCGCCTTGCATGGTAACTTGCCAGCCCAACAACTTCTAAAAGTTCTTGGACACGTTTTTCTTTTTCCGTCCCCCGGGCAATACCATGGATCTGCATCGGTTCACCGATAATATCACCGACGGTCATCCGTGGGTTTAGTGAAGCGTAAGGATCCTGGAAGATAATTTGCATATCCCTCCGCAGCTCGCGCAGCTCTTCTTTGCCAAGTTCAAGCACATTGCGTCCTTCAAACCACACCTCACCGGCAGTGGCCTCAATCAGCCGCAAAAGCAGCCGACCTGTAGTAGACTTACCGCAGCCGGATTCTCCCACCAATCCCAAAGTTTCTCCTTTGTTTATGGAGAAGGATATTCCATCAACAGCCTGCACTGCGCCCACTTGCTTAGAAAAGATAAACCCTTTTGTTATAGGGAAATGTTTAACTAAATTTCGAACTTCAAGTAATGGAGCTGCACCCACCCTAACCGACCTCCTTTAATCTGCGGTATTCGGTGTATTTCCAGCAGGCGGCTTCATGGTTGGGTTTGTGTTCCAAAAGCGGTGGCTCTTCCTGCCTGCAAATGTCCCGTGCTTCTTGGCAGCGGGGATGGAATCGACAGCCTTCCGGCATAAACGCGGGATTTGGCACTACACCTTCAATCACCTGCAGGCGTTCCTGCTCTTCTGTAAGTTTTGGGATGGAACCCATTAACCCCAATGTGTAAGGATGCAAAGGATCAACAAATAGGGATTTCACGTCAGCCCGCTCAACAATCTTGCCGGCATACATTACAACAACTTGTTCTGCCAATTCCGCCACAACACCAAGGTCATGTGTGATCAGCATAATTGATGTGCCAAATTCGTCTCTGAGCTCCCGCATCAAATCCAGAATTTGAGCTTGAATAGTGACATCCAAGGCCGTTGTAGGCTCATCGGCAATCAGCAGTGTAGGATTGCAGGACAGTGCCATAGCGATCATAACCCTTTGCCTCATACCACCACTCAACTGATGAGGATATTCATCGATTCGAGCTTCGGGGGATGGGATTCCCACCAACTGCAGCATCCGAATGGCCTGTTTGCGGGCCTCAGTTTTGTTCAAATGTTGGTGCAGCATAATTGTTTCCATGATTTGGTTGCCTATAGTAAAAACCGGATTCAGGGAAGTCATGGGCTCTTGAAAGATCATGGAAATCTCGTTACCCCGAATTCTGCGCATCTCTGCCTCCGATTTGTTCAACAGATCGGCACCTTCAAACAGAATTTCTCCATCAACTATTTTGCCAGGTGGATCGGGAATCAGTCCCATAATGGAAAGTGAAGTCACGCTTTTTCCGCACCCCGACTCCCCGACAATACCAATGGTTTCACCTCTGTTTAATGTAAAGTCCACACCGTCAACGGCGGGGATCACACCATCATCAGTATAAAAATAGGTCTTTAGACCTTTAACTTCCAGCAGCTTTTCAGCCATCATTATCGCCCCCCATTACCTAAAACCACTGCCGACAATATATATAAAATCACAAGATAGCTATCTTGTTTATTTCGCCGTAATGCTTCTTTTCCCTGCGTCTTTTTCAGTAAGTACCTGTTTTCAAGATTAATCCCAATACCTTTAACCGGTTTTCTCCTCAACTGCCATTTTATACTCATCTTCACCATTTAGGTGAATCCGAACTGCATAGGCCGCAAATATGTTAAATTCCAATCCGATAGAGACACCATCTGCGGCAACAACCCCACTAGAGCGCAAAACGGGGTCCCCAGGTGGAATATTCAAATAGAGGGCTGTTGTGGGATCGGATTTTTCCACTTCAATTCTCCCCTTTTGTAGTTTGATGTGTCCGGACCCATGGGCAAGCAATTTCCAAAGGGGTGGATTCTCAAGCAAACTATCTTCTGATAGGCTGATGTCATCTGTGGTAACCAGCTGACTGAGCACACGCAGCCCTTCTTGAACACGAATTCGACTGATCATGAGCAGATGCTCATTACCGTCAGCATTTAAAAGGTGTGCCCACGCAGTGTTGCGTATTTTTCGAACTCGCAATTTGTCTATACACTGCTGTGTGGGTGGGACAGCAGATTTAGTTTCATGGGGTTCGATCTCATGCTTGTTCCCCGAGCCTTTGCCGGATAATCGTTTTTCCATTTGACGCGCGTATTCCCTCCTCAACTGCATCAGCGATACGTCCGCTTCTGAGAGAGTCGTACGCACATAAGGTGGAGTAGTTTCAACCTGCAGGGCTATTTCCTCAACCTTTAAAAATGGGTCTTGCCTGGCAAGGGCCAGAATTTGTTCCTTTTTAGTCATCACAGTCTTAGGCATTAAAGCTTACATTCCCTTGCAAATCAATCTTGCCAATCAATTTCTTAGACTTAATTCGTATCGATACAGCGAAACTCCTTCCGAAAATAGCATAAAAAACCATTCCACAGGCATTAATCGAACAAGAGTCTGTGGTATGGTCTTAAAAAAGCAGTACCTGTAATCTACCTTAAAATAAGTCGCGCCTTTTTGAACCATAATGCAAACCGGCGACTGAGATCCGGAAGAACGGGAATTGTCAAATACGCCGGAGGCCAATTACCGCTGTACAAGCGCAAATACCAGCTGTAAACTCCAAGCACGCGCTGGACATATAAACGGGTTTCCAAAAAGGGAATATTGTCCACTGTCTCAATGCGACCATCCCACCGCTTTTCAGCCAGCCAGCGATTTACATTACCCCTGCCGCCGTTGTAAGCCGCCAATGCTACGATCAAATTGCCGGCAAATTCCTCTCGAAGACTGTCCAGATACCAGCACCCCAAGCGAATGTTGAGATCGGGAACAGCTAAATCAAGTTCATCATTCAAACCGATTCTAGCTGCAACCCATGCGGCTGTTTCCGGCATCAGCTGCATTAGGCCTGTGGCACCCTTTGGCGAGCGTGCGGTAGGTTGAAAATTGCTTTCCACCCGAATAATAGATGCCACTAAGTATGGATCTAAAGAAGAGGATTGGGTATAGCGGGAGATTTCTGTCACGTATTCTATCGGATAAAACCAACGGAGAAAGACTTGCCAATTGAGCAAGCCGGCTGTGACCGCGATGATTAAAATTGAAAATAGCCCCTTGCGATAGTGCAACCTTCCGGCAGCCCCTTCCCCGCCGTACCCATGCGACCAACTGAGATTCTCAGCATGTAGAACGTGATGCCCTGTTTTGCAGTTTGGCTATCAAGTTAGACACATGCTTGCTTGTGTCCTCCAATGACCCTGAATTATCTATTACACAGTCGGCACGCTTTGCCTTTATAGATAACGGCAGTTGGGCATTGATGCGCTTTTGCGCCTCTGACAGTGTTAAGCCATCTCTTTGCATAAGGCGTGATATTTGTATATCCTGTGAAACACTGACAACAACAGTAATATCTACTTTTTCATCATATCCGATTTCAAACAGCAAGGGCATGTCGACCAAAACAAAACGCTCACCCCGCAGACGGGATTCACCTAACCCTTGGCTGATCATCCCAAGAACCCTTGGATGAACGATCCGATTGAGCTTCTGACGGGCCTCCGCATCCCCAAATATGTTTTCCGCCAACAGCCTGCGGTTTAGTTGGCCATCGGGCAGAAAATACTTTTCGCCAAATGTTTGTTTAATCTCATGCCAGGCCGGCTCATAAGGCAAAACAACCTCTTTGGCAAAGGCGTCACTGTCTAAAACGGTGTACCCCGCATCCTTGAACATATTGGCCACTGCAGTTTTCCCACTGGCAATGCCTCCGGTCAAACCCACTATGATCATGTTTTACCTCCGTATCTCACCGGCCGGCTGTCAACAACCACCAAAGGCCAATAACAATTAAAATACTGCCCGGCAAATACCGCCAAATGACAGATCTTTCATCTGTGTCTTTTGCCCAAAGCCGCCCCACAAACAAACCGCTGTTTAAAGCGATGAAACTTACGGCCACGACACTTAAGCAGGTGGCGATCAAAGGAAATCCGACCATAGATGCAGCCAAGCCAACTGCCATCGCATCCAAAGCCAAAGCCGTGCCCAAAAGTATAGCTTCCCAACTGCTGATGGTTCCAGAAGCATCAAGGTCTGCTCTCATAGGTTCTCGCAATATCTGGATCACAAGACCAAACGGCTGCAGACGGAACCTAAAAATAGTGTCTTCACCGGTGGCACCGGCTGTCGGAGTTTTCAAAGGTGCTGACCTGCTGCCCTGCACGACATTCCAACCGCCCAGCCCAATAAGCAGCAAAGCCCCAAGCCTGGGCAACAAGGCACCGTTTAAATACACCCCTATGATATGCCCGGCCTGCATTGACAGGAAAACTGCAGCCCCCGAGATCAAACTCGCAATCCCCACCGAGGTAAGCGGCATTCGCACTTTCCTAAGTCCGTACGTCACACCGGCGATAAAACCATCCAAACTAATACCGACGGCCAAAAGCAAGACTGCTAACACACGCACCCCTCCACCCTAACCTTTAGATGAAACACCCTTAACTTAACCAAAACTCACGTTATCTTATGAGCGTAAAGGGTGAAAGGGTAACATTCACTCCATTTAACCTTTTAGCCTTGGCAATCAGCACAGTAATAAGAACTGCGGCCGGCAATTTTCATTCGGGCGATGATCTGCCCGCACACTTGGCAAACATCCCCTTCTTTGCCGTATACCTGCAGCCTTGCCTGGAAGCTGCCTTGCTGCCCATCGCCATCGACGTAATCTCGAAAACTCGTCCCTCTATGCCGAATAGCCTCACTGATCACATTTTCAATTGCAGTGTGCAGTTTTTGGATTTCGTTTATAGTAAGAGAGCCTGCCGGTTTCCCCGGAAAAATACCACTTCTAAAAAGGCTCTCATCAGCGTATATGTTGCCAAGCCCTCCTATACGGCGCTGATCCAACAAAACAGATTTCACAGCCGCCCTACGCCCTTCCAACTGCTCTTTTAGGTACTGGGGTGTAAAGGACTCATCTAAAGGCTCAACACCCATTTGAGCCAAGCCCTTGATGCCTACAAATTCCGAATTGTATACTAAGTGTAGAGTTGCAAATTTCCGCTGGTCGACTAGACGCAGTTCCAGCTCATCCTCAAAATGGATCTGTAAAGAGGTGTGCTTTTCCAACGGTGTTTCAAGACCTTGGGTTGCTGTCAACTGTCCAGTCATGCGAAGATGGATAACCAGCTTCGCGTCGGAATCCAAATGGGTAATGAGATATTTACCTTTTCTGGCCAATTTAGTGAAATAACGTCCCTTTAATGCATCGGCAAGTTCTGTTTCATCTACATTTTGCAGAAGTCTTGGATAAAGTACATTCGTCTTTTGTATCTTGTGGCCTAAAATCTTATGCTCCAACGTGCGGCGCACAGTTTCAACTTCTGGAAGTTCAGGCATGCTGCACCTCCTCGAGACGTTTTAACGTGTATTAGCTTATGGAAACAGCATCTCGCCAATTTGGACCCGCCTTTATGTCTACAACTAAGGGAACACTTAAATCCACTACACTTTCCATTACCTTCTTGACAAGGGATTGAACATCATGAAGATCTTTTTCATCCACCGCAAACACCAATTCGTCATGGACCTGAATCAACATTTTAGCCTTCAAACCGCTATTCTCCAGTTCTCTAGCAACAGATACCATAGCCATCTTGATGATATCTGCCGCAGTACCTTGAATCGGTGCATTCATGGCCGCACGTTCTGCAAAATTCCTGGCTGCCCACCGTCTGCTGTTAATGTCAGGTAGATAGCGGCGTCTGCCGAAAAGTGTTTCCACATAGCCTTTCTGTCGCGCTGTTGCCACAGTCTCATCCAGATACATTTTCACTCCTGCGTATTTATCAAAATACCTGTCTATATAAGTCTGGGCATCTTGACGAGTCAACCCCGTGCCCTTTGCTAGACCAAAGCTGCTGATTCCATAAACAATCCCAAAATTAATCGCTTTAGCCGCGTCCCTTAAATGCTCGGTCACCTCATCGGCAGGTACCTCAAAAACCTCTGCCGCGGTGCGGGAATGAATATCTGCCCCGGCACGAAAAGCATCCAACCAGGCAGTATCTTGAGCCATATGGGCCAGCACCCTCAGCTCAATTTGGGAGTAATCAGCTGTCAAAAGCACCCAACCGGTCGCACCGGCAACAAACGCTTTCCTGATGCGCCTTCCTTCCTCTGTTCTGACAGGAATGTTCTGCAGATTTGGGTTTACGCTCGACAACCGTCCCGTAGCAGTTATAGTCTGATGGAAACTTGTATGGATGCGCTCACTCACCGGGTGGATCAAGGTTTCTAAACTGTCCAAATATGTTGATTTAAGTTTACCCAGCTGTCTGTAATCCATCAAAAGCTCCGCAATTTCATGGTGCTCGGCCAATGCTTCCAAAACTTCGGCATTGGTAGATGGGCCGGTTTTAGTCTTTTTTATAACAGGAAGTTCCAACTTATCAAATAAAACCTCTGCCAATTGTTTTGGCGAATTGATATTGAACTCCATACCGGCATGCTCATAAATTGCCTGACTCAGATCCTGCAGCCGACCATCCAATTCTTGTGAAATTGTCCGCAGTTCTTGGACATCCACTGCTACGCCCTCGCGCTCCATACCTACTAAAACCTTGACCAAAGGAAGCTCTACATCATGGTACAATGTATCCAGACTATTGGTTTCAAGCTTATCCGCAAGTTCCTTGTGCAAAGGAGCTAAGTTAACCATCCGCTGTCGGGACAATTCGGCCAGATCCCTTAGAGCAACTTCAGCAACAGGTACCCGTTTTGCGCCTTTTCCGGTCAATTTTTCCAGTGATGGCACGACAACATCAAGCATATCTAAGAGCACGTTCTCGATATTTCGCACATTTTGACTGGAATCCAACAGGTATGCCGCCAATGAAATATCAAATCGCGTACCCGCGGCATCAATGGGGATGTTTCTTAAGGCATGCAAGAGGAACTTCGCATCAAAACACACTTTGTCAACTCCGGTATTCTCCAAAATTCCTTTAAGTTCCTGACATTCACTCAAAATAGCCCTAGAAACTAATCCACCCCTCTCACCACAGCTGATACCTATGGCAGCTAATTCAGCATCAACTGAATCGGGGTTGTCAATATAAGGATCAAGATATACACATCCGCCTTCTTGGAGGCTGACAGACAATTTTTCCGCAAACTCCCGGGCCTGGCTCAAGCTGTCAAGCAGTTCAAAATCGAATGTTTCCGCGGCCTTTTGGGATCTGTCACTTGGTTTAGTATCACTATCCACATCAACATCCAAAGAAGACAAGGACAGGCGGGAAATTAAAGAACGAAATTCCAGCCGGCTGAACAATTCATAGAGTTCATCTTGCTTCCAATGCTCCTGTCCATAAGGAGGAAGTTCCAACTCTACAGGGACACCGCAGTGAATTGTAGCCAATTTGCGGCTGAGCCGGGCCTGTTCTGCATACTTAATCACATTTTCCTTTTGTTTGCCCCTTAGTTTGTCAACATTTGCCAGAACTTCTTCCAAGCTACCGAATTTCTGCAAAAGCCGACTGCCTGTTTTAGGCCCAATTCCCGGAACTCCGGGGATGTTGTCGGAGGCATCTCCCATAAGGCCCTTTAGATCCGCCATTAAATTTGGAGGAACACCGTGCTTTTTCTCCACATGTTTCACATCATATATTTCCAAGTCCCTAATGCCGCGCCGCGTGATTAGGGCTTTTACGTTTTCATCCACCAACTGCAGGCAGTCTCGATCACCTGTGACAATCAAAACTTCCCGATCTAAAGCACCGTGATGACGAGCAAGTGTGCCAATAATATCATCAGCTTCATAGCCATCGAGCTCCAAAACCGGAATCGCAAACCCTTTGACAATCTGTTTGATCATTTCCACCTGGGGAACTAAATCATCCGGCATGGATGGTCTGTGTCCTTTGTAATCCTCGAACTGTTCATGGCGGAAAGTCGGGCCGGATAAATCGAAAGCCACACCAATAAAAGCCGGTGTTTCATCTTCCAGCAGCCGCAAAAGCATATTGGTAAAACCCAAAGCCGCGTTAGTATGTTCGCCTTTACTTGTCGTCATAGTAGGCAATGCATAAAAAGCGCGGTGCAGCAGACTGTGACCATCAACCAACATAACTTTTTCTTGGATCTTCTCCCCATTGGTCGGCATATTACCACCTCAGGTTATGAAATAAAATACCAAACTATGTGTTCCAAGTCATTTAATCACTCAGCAAATATTCCATACTTGCGGGTCTTTACCTCTTTGCCCTTCTTTGGGTGACGTTTATCGATTGGGCTGCCGAATATTGGCTGTACTAACTATAATGTGCCAGTATAGTCGGAATTTACACAGTGCAGGGTGTAGTATTCGCAATCTTTGTGTGTTAGCATTATAGCAGACACTAAAGACTATGGGCCAATGGCTTAACATCATAGGCCACTTCAGGAAGGGAGAGGTTTATTTTTATGCGACGTTTTTCAATCTGGGTGTTGGCCCTAGCCCTCCTTGTCGTAGGAGTTTTGAGTACTACAGCCGGTGCTGCCGCACTCAAAGACATATCGACAAGTTGGGCCAAATCAGATATTGAATCCTTAGTTCAAGATGGCGTCATCAATGGTTATCCTGATAATACCTTTCGTCCGGAGAACCCCATATCACGGGCAGAATTTGCCAAAGTTTTGGCAAACGCATTCCATTTTGAGCCTTCCGGGAGAGGTGACTTTCCGGACATTCGCGGCCATTGGGCAGAAAAAGACATTAATGCCTTGATTGAAAAGAACATCATCCAAGGTTATCCTGATGGCACCTTCAAACCCAATGCCCAAATCAGCAGGGCGGAAATGGTGACCATGCTGATTAGAGCAGTCCGCCTTGATGGAGATTTCGGGGCACATCAATTTGATTGGTGGCCGAGTTTCGAAGACGTGCCTGAGACTCACTGGGCCCACGATCAAGTGGAGATAGCCTCAAGACTTGGTATTGTCCCATCTATATTTTTGACGAGATTTCAGCCGGAAAAGGCGGCTAACCGCGAAGAAACTGCGGCCATGATCAGAACTGCAAAAGAACTAATTACTGTTCAAGGTACATTAGAAAACGCGAATAATCAAAATATGCTTGTAGTCGCCCCTCAAATCGGTCAAAGCTTAGTTTTGGAAGTCGCTCCTGATGCGAATATATTAAGAAACAATACTAAGGCTAATTCTACAGACCTTTTGGAAGGTGATCAAGTATACGTAGTAACCGGCAGCTATGGTAGTGCTCAATTTGTTAAGGCATCGGGAATAGTGACACAAGCTGATGTCATGAGCAAGGTCTTGGATCTTTCCAAGGGCTTTGTTACCAAAGAGCAGCTGACTGCGATCATGCAGGGAGATTGGCAAAGTGTCCAAAATGAGATGAAATACAGCCTTTACGATCAACTCCTGCAAAACAACATCAAACCCCATGAAGCAGAAGCCATCATTACTCAGGATTGGGCATCTTTAAGCGGTCTTGGGCAAGAGCGTCTCGCTGAAGCCTTATCTGAGCAGTGGGACATTCCCATGGAACTTATTATTGCATTGCTGCAAAGAGATTGGAAAGCTGCCCAAACATATGGGCAAGTTGAACTGACCCAGCGAATCTTGGGCGGCCTTTTAACCGACAGCAACTAGGAAATTAGAGTCTCCGGGACTTAAGTGCTACAAGGAAGGAATCCCACACAGGTGCTAGAAGTGATAGCGATTGTGTGGGATTTTTTCATGGAAAATTCAGGGTTGTTAAGATCGGCAACGTGTTGTATAATACCACATATAGCGTTGAGTTAAACAAGCCCTACTACATATAGGGGAGTCCAGAAAGGAATGATTGTCGATGCAGATCAGTGATAATGCCAAGACAGTGCTGGAAAGACGTTATTTGGCCAAGGGGCCTGATGGGCGTTTGCTGGAAACACCCGCGGACATGATAAAGCGAGTGGCACAAAATATTGCGGCAGTAGACGGCATATATGGGGCTGATGAAAACCAAATTGCTGCTACAGAGGCAGCCTTCATTGAGATTATGAATCGACTGGAATTCCTGCCAAACTCGCCTACATTAATGAATGCCGGCCGTGAACTCCAGCAGCTTTCTGCGTGTTTTGTCTTACCGGTGGATGATTCCATGGAAGGCATTTTTGAGACTGTTAAAAATGCCGCATTAATACATAAAAGCGGCGGTGGAACAGGTTTTTCCTTTTCCCGTTTGCGGCCGCAAAATGATAAAGTAATGAGTACCGGCGGCGTTGCCAGCGGACCCATCTCTTTTATGAAGGTCTTTAATTCTGCCACGGAAGCTGTCAAACAAGGCGGTGCCCGCCGAGGTGCCAATATCGGTATACTCAGGATCGATCACCCGGATATCATGGACTTTATCACGTGTAAGGAAGATCCCCGCGATCTGACAAACTTTAATTTGTCTGTAGGTATTACAGAGAAATTTATGCAGGCAGTGGAAGCCGGAGAAGATTTTGAGCTCATGAATCCCAGAACCGGCCAAGCTGTGGATCGGCTGAATGCTCGCAAGGTCTTTGACAAAATCGTTGAAATGGCATGGCTTAATGGTGAGCCGGGTATTATTTTTCTCGATCGGCTCAACCAGCACAACCCCACGCCCCATGTAGGGGAATTTGAATCAACCAACCCTTGTGGAGAGCAGCCGCTTTTACCCTATGAATCCTGCAATCTGGGCTCTGTGAATTTGGCTAAATTTGTCGTTGGCGATTCTTTGGATTGGGATCGGCTGCGCCAAGTAATTCACACAGCTATTCATTTTCTAGATAACGTAATCGATGCAAATCTTTATCCACTGCCTGAAATCGAAGAGATGACCAAAGCAAACCGCAAAGTGGGTCTTGGGGTAATGGGTTTCGCCGATATGCTCATTTTAAGAGGCATAGCATACGATGCTCCCGAAGCCATAGAAGCAGCAGAGGAAGTCATGAGTTTTATTCGCACAGAAGCCCGTGCTGCATCGGCTGAACTGGCCCAGTCAAGAGGACCATTTCCCAATTTTAAAGGCAGTATATTTGACAATGGTGAGTTTCCCAAGCTTAGAAATGCCACTTTGACCACTATTGCTCCCACCGGTACTATCAGCATTATCGCGGGGGCTTCCTCGGGCATCGAGCCTTTGTTTGCTGTTGCATATGTGCGCAATGTAATGGATGATGACAGGTTGGTTGAAGTAAACCCGTATTTCGAACTGATGGCCAAAAAACAAGGATTCCATAGTGGGGACCTAATGCAGCTTGTAGCAGGCAAAGGTTCTGTCAGGGGTATCAAAGAGATACCCAGCGATATTCAAGCGTTGTTTGCCACAGCCCATGATATCAGTCCCCATCACCATGTTGATATCCAAGCTACATTCCAAAAATACACCGATAATGCTGTGTCTAAAACAGTAAATTTAAGACATGAAGCAACAAAAGCAGACGTTGTTTCCGTGTTTTTGGAGGCTTATAGATTGGGCTGTAAGGGAATTACAATTTACCGGGATGGAAGTCGCACCGGTCAAGTTCTAAGTGTGGATAAAGGCAAGGCTGATACAGCTAAAGATAGTGAACGTGCATCCAAAGCAGTAGTACGGCCCCGGCCTCAGGCCACCTCCGGCCGCACACTGCGCATACCCACTGCTCATGGTAATATGTACGTCACTATCAATGAAGATGAATACGGCATTTGTGAGGTGTTTGCTCAAACAGGTAAATCTGGTGGAGATGCCGCGGCCAATAACGAAGCTATAGCAAGACTTTTGTCCACAGCCCTGAGAGCCGGTATACCTGTAAAGGACATCATTAAACAGCTCAGAGGTATACGATCTTCTGCCCCTGTATGGTTCGATGGAGGGCTTGTTTTATCAGGCCCGGATGGAATTGCAATTGCACTGGAGCGATATTTGCATTGGAAAAACACAGGCCAGGAAATGTCCGGGGTTCAGACAGCCATGGACACCGCCGCTCCTGCAGGTGAGTGTCCAGAATGCGGCAGTATTCTGCACTTCCAGGAAGGATGCAGCACTTGCCATCAATGCGGTTATTCTAAATGCAGCTAGGGCAAGTCAAAGGCCGGGGGTACAAACTCCCCGGCCTTATTTGATTCTTTGTTCAAAAACTTACAAACGAACTGGTATAGGGCCGTGTATGGTGACGTCTTCTGGTGTCACACAGCAGTCATATGCCAAAATCGTGACTCCATTTGCACTTGCGTGTTCCACGGCTTCCGCAAAGTCCGGGTCTCTCTTTTTATGTGGGGAAAAAGCTCGCGCATCGCCTCTTTGTATGACAAAAACCAAGAAAGCCAAATAACCTTGTGCGGCGGCATCAGTCAATTCCCGCACATGGCGAGCCCCTCTTACCGTCGGGGCATCAGGGAAAAGCGCTAATCCATCCTCAACCAAGGTTACTGATTTCACCTCAATTAAACTCTTATGCTCCTGAAGCACGAGGGAGAAATCCATCCTGCTGTCACCATAAGTGCTTTCAGGTTTTAATTTTTGATAATCTACAAACTCCGGCAGTTCACCGGCCTTGATAGCTTCTCGCACAAGCCGGTTCGGAAGATGCGAGTCTATTGAAACCCATACCCGCTCCTCAAACAGTATTTTCGACAAACGGCCCCGGGTCTTTTGAGTGCCACCTTTTGGAAAAGGTTCTACAACTGCCACTGCCCCCGGGATTAAAAGTTCCTCCATGCGCCCGGAACTGGGCACATGCACCGGCAGCACTTCCCCATCACAATCGACTAAACCAGCAAACCGATTCAGCCTTTTTACAAAACGACCCATCCAGTATTTAACTGTCATGGTGCCGGGGCTCATCAATTGTATTTTTCTTGCTTTGGCAGACATCGCAGATTCCATAGAATTCCAAACGATGATCTAATACACGGTGGCCGGCCTTTTCAGAAACTTGCTCTTCAAGCTTTTCCTGCAGTGACAGCTCTAAATCGTAGATCCTGTCACAGTTTAGACAGACAAAGTGATAGTGGTTTTTGGGGTTGCCGTCAAAGCGGCTGGCCCCGCTTCCGAATCTGAGCTCCATTGCTTCACCAGAATCCACCAAAATGCGGAGGTTTCGATAAATGGTTCCCAGACTAATATTTGGAAGCACCTGCCTGACTTCCTCATATATCCAATCTGCACTGGGATGAGTATCAGTACTCTGCAAAACAGACAGGATAACCTCCCGCTGTTTGGTTCTTCTTATAAATCCCCGTCTATCTCTTACCACAAATATCTCCTCCAGGGTAGGTGCCCGCCATTTCCAGACAATAATAACCAAGTTAAATAGTAGCATTCAATTGGCCTAATGTCAATGTAAGGCATTGAGCCAAGGGGCACACACAGCCCAACACCCCCTAATATTTTATCTAATTGACTTGCAAGCCGACTAAGAATGTGCTATTATATTCGTGTTCCAAGAAAATCAATATGCCGAAGTGGCGGAACAGGCAGACGCACACGACTCAAAATCGTGTGGGGTACCCCCCGTGTGGGTTCGATTCCCACCTTCGGCACCATTGTTTCTTATTGCCTTCTTTAGCTGGGCTTTTGGAATTTTATGAGGGCGTTTGCTAATCAATTGCTAATCAAAATATTTTTGGAAGTTTTTGAAACGTAGTTAAAGCTAAAGATTACTTAGATGTCGAGGGCGTTGCCGAGCAGTTGGGCAGCGCTTTTTTGCATTGTAGGAGTCACATGCGAGTACCGATTGAGGGTCATGGAGATGTCTGTGTGACCTAG
>JAAYQZ010000074.1 GCA_012519025.1 Bacillota bacterium | reverse complement strand
TTTTGGCCCTTACAGTGTGGCACAAAGGCCTTTTGAATTACTCCAGTACAGGAAACTAACGACTAAAGTCAAGTTGAGGTGATTTAGTGTTCAAAGCGGTACTTTTTGATTTAGATGGCACATTGGTTCATTACGATTATGATGCTTTCTTAAAATCATACTTAAGTTCTATTGCCGGTTATATGGGTGAGTTAGTTAAACCAAAAGATTTTATCCAAAAACTCATGATTTCCACGGAGGTCATGCTCAACTCCGCAGAGGGAAAGAAAACAAACATGCAGATTTTTTGGGACGATTTCCCCGATCGCGTTGGCCTGGCCCGGGAAGTTTTGCACCCCATGATGGAAGATTTTTATGCAGAAGATTTTCCAAAGCTTCAAAAGGCCCTAGACGTCAAACCCATTGCTTCAGCCAGAATAATCATAGAGGATCTATTGGCAAGAAACATCAAAGTGGTGATTGCCACCAACCCTATATTCCCGATCACGGCTATAGAAGAACGAATGCGGTGGGGGGATATAGCGGATCTTCCATACACACTGATAACCTCCTATGAAAATTCCCGCTACTCTAAACCCAATATAAAGTATTATGAGGAAATCCTCGAGCACATCAACTGTCTCCCGCAAGAATGTCTCATGATCGGCAACAACACCTGTGAGGATCTTGTGGCAGGGGATTTAGGCATAACGACCTTTCTTGTGGAGGACTGCCTGCTTGATATCGGGCCGTTTCAGCGAGAGCCTGATCACCAAGGCAGTTTTGCCGATTTGAGCACTTTTATTGCAGCACAATTTGTATGCACAAAGTCCAATGTTTGAATATCGGGATCTTTAGTAAAGGGCTTTGGTCGTACGTTTGAAGCACTGTGCCCGGCGATAACGACCGGCCTTTTGGAGGTGCAGTTTGTGCAGTTAAAAGCTATACTTACGAAAATAGGGGCAGAAAATACTTTTGATGTTCTCAATATCTATTGGGAGAACTCTGTGGCCACCTTACCGAAAAACGGTCCTGCTTTTTTAAAGCCTCGGGAAATTGTGCGCAATCGGGAATGGGGCGGATTGGCTGAAGAGGCTGATAAAAAACTTCTGACAGCAGCTGCTAAAATTGTCGAAGATCCGGGGCTTGAAGCTTTGGCCTGGCACTGCTACCGCCTATTATTTCAGCACACTGACTACAATCAAATGACGAAATGGCCTTCTATGGATGGAGCCTTAGGGGAACTTGGCAGTGCTTTCTATCTGCTTGTGGCCATGGCAATGGTACCTAAAGTGCAGGAAGTTCACAAAAAGATGGGTGTAGACCCCCAAATCACCCGGGACACATGTCAACAGATTGCATGTTTTGCGGGCAATTATTACCACATGACCGGTGGAAGGTTGGGTATTGCCTTCAGCCAAATATTTTGGCTCAGGCACTATGTCGCCGGACGATTGTTTCGTCTGGGACGGTTTGAATATATGCTCCGGTCCTTTAACTCCAATATTAAAGTGTATCGCCATCGCGAAAGCGGACATGTTCTAGCTTTGGCACCCGATGGAGTCCGCTATAACCGCGATGGGTTTGTTGACGGCACTGCCGGTGTTGAAGATACAAAGTATGGATGGACATCATCACTAAGTGAAGATGATGAGGCGGTTTTTGGCTTTCCTTTTTCACCATTAGGCTATACTGTAAAAAACAAAGTGCTGTTGTCCAAACAAAGCTGGGAGTGTGTTCTTAAACAAGGTGACACCACTTTAGATATGCACATCCCTGCCGGCGGCAGCATGTCACTGGCACAATGTAAGGATTCCATGCAAAAGGCAGCACCATTTTTCGAACAATATTTTCCCGATGAGCCTTTTAAAAGCATATCGTGCCCTTCCTCATGGGTCTTCAATCCGCAGATTCAACAGCTTAAGCTTTCTTCCGAAAACCTGGCTCGCTTTCAACAGGAACTTTATCTTTTCCCTGCACCTTCATCGGGTCAAGACGGTCTTTGGTTTATATTCTTGCAGGACGATTTTGAGCTTGACAGTGCCCCTCGCAAGACAAGTTTGCAGCGGGCCGTAGCTGACTTTATCGAGGAGGGCAACATGTGGAGGGGTGGAGGGATGTTTTTCTTAACCCAAGATTTACCCCGGTTTGACAAGAAGCCTTACCAATCAAGGTGGCCGTCTTTAAAAAATGTGTTGTCTATACATGAAGGGACGACAGATTAATGTCCGATCAGCGGCCTTTAATTTTGTGGTATAAAGAACCGGCAAGTAATTGGGCAGAGGCCCTACCCGTAGGCAATGGACGCTTAGGTGGGATGGTTTTTGGCGGGACGGAAGTGGAAAGAATTCAGCTCAATGAAGAGACACTTTGGGCCGGCAGCCCCATTGAACGCGACCTTAAGCATGCTTTTCGGTATTTAGAAAAGGCAAGAACACTCCTTTTTGCCGGCGAATACGCTGCCGGGGAAAAACTCGTACAAAAGCATTTTATGGCTGAGAGACTAACCAGAAGCTATCAAACACTAGGGGACCTTTGGTTGAGGTTTTATAGTTTGCCTCAAACAGCCGACTATCGCAGGGAGCTGGATTTGCTACAAGCGGTTAGTCGGGTTACATTTACTGCCGGTTCAGCTGAGTATTCCCGCACAGTATTCGCCAGTGCCAAGGCACAGGTTCTAGTAGTGCGATTGGAAACAACAAAAAAGAGCGGCATGTCTTTCGATATTGCAGTGAATCGCCCCTGTTGTTATGAAACTCAAATACACGGACACAACACTCTACTGCTGTCAGGACAAGCAGACTGTGATAAAGATACTGCTGGGGTGAAGTTCGTCGGCTGTGTTAAAGTACTTTCTGATGGCGGCAATGTTTCTATGGTCTCAGATAGATTAAATGTCGAAAACGCCCCAAGTGTGACCCTGCTGATCGCGGCAGCCACAAACTATCGGGGCGGTGAGCCTTTATCCATCTGCCATGCCCAGCTTAATGAGGCCGCATCTAAAGATTACAAAGAACTTTTGAGTGAGCATATCCGTGAGTATCAAAGACTGTTTAACCGTGTTCATTTAAGATTAGATGGTGGACATGGCACCAATAATACCAAGCAAGACACAAAGCCCACAAACTTACGACTGCAGGCGGCTGCCAGTGGTGTCACCGATCTTGACCTTGTGAGTTTATATTTTCAATATGGCCGATATTTACTGATCAGTTCATCACGGCCGGGCTGTTTGCCCGCTAATTTGCAGGGGATATGGAATAAAGAAATTGATGCTCCGTGGAATAGTGATTATCATACAAACATCAATGTACAAATGAACTATTGGCCTGCAGAAGCGGGAAATCTTCCCGAATGCCATAGGCCACTGTGGGAACTTATAGAAGGTGTGCGCCGCCGAGGCCGGGAAACAGCCAAGGAAATGTACAACTGCCGCGGCTGGGTAGTTCACCATACAACTGACGCATGGTGGTTTACCACCCCCATCGGGGAAGTCCAGTGGGGTATGTGGCCAACCGGTGGGGCCTGGCTTTGCCAGCACCTGTGGGATCATTACACTTTTGGAGGAGATAGAGAGTTTCTTCGCCATAGGGCATATCCCATCATGAGGGAAGCTGCTTTGTTTTTCTTAGACTTCCTGGTGCCGCACCCCACAACAGGTCAATTAGTATCTGGACCTTCCATATCCCCAGAAAACAGCTTTTTTGCACCATGCGGCAGCAAAGTGCACCTTTCTATGGGACCGGCCATGGACCAACAAATCATCTATGAGCTGTTTACAAACTGCCTGGCTGCCAGCGAAGAGCTGGAGATTAAAGATGATTTTGTAAAACAGGTCAAGCAGGCCCGGCTGAAACTGGTCGGCCCAAAAGTGGGTTCTGACGGCAGACTGATGGAATGGTGTGAGCCGTTTGAGGAAGTTGAACCCGGCCACCGCCATATGTCACATTTGTATGCCCTGCACCCTGGCAGTCAAATCACTCCGGAAAAAACACCCAAATTGGCAGCAGCCTGCAGGCGTTCTTTGGAATACCGGTTGGCCCATGGTGGGGGACATACAGGTTGGAGCCGAGCCTGGATAATTAATTTTTATGCTCGACTCCAAGACGGGGATGCCGCGTGGGAAAATCTCAAAGCTTTGCTCAGTGATTCAACACTCCCCAACCTTTTTGATACCCATCCACCTTTTCAAATTGACGGCAACTTTGGCGGTACTGCCGGTATTATAGAAATGCTTTTACAAAGCCATACACATGCGCTTCACTTACTGCCGGCACTGCCCCAGGCCCTGCCGTCAGGAGCCGTTAGGGGACTGCGGGCAAGAGGCGGTTTTGAAGTCGATATTGAATGGAACGATTCCCGTATCGTCCAGGTTGTCATTCGCTCTAAACTCGGCCATGACTGCCGAGTGCGCACACCTTGGCCGCTGAGACTTGAGGGTACACAAAACCAAACAATATACAAAAGGGACTCCGATGAAAATACAATCACTTTCGAAACTGAACCAGGTGCTGTCTATGTCCTTTTACCGTTAAGTGGACAGACGGCGTAAATCAAAAAACTACCGGTGGTGCCGATTGACACTGCCGGTAGTTTTGGTCGGGCTGACAGGATTCGAACCTGCGACCTCATGACCCCCAGTCATGCGCGCTAGCCAAACTGCGCCACAGCCCGAAAGAGTTTTTTATTTGGCAAAATCTATTATAGCACCGCCGGTGTTGGATTGCAAGGATTTTAAGTCGGGTTTTCCTTTGTGTGCTGCCGGTTGATGATTTTCAATCTGTGAGTCAAATGTCCGTTATGCTTCAGTGTGGTCACTTTCTGTAGCAAGGACAGTGCCGATAATCACAATGATGCCGCCAATAATGGCGGTCATCGCCGGAACTTGACCTAAAAAGAAGTAGACCCAGACAGTCTCAGCAACAGGGGAGGCAAGCATGACCAGCGATACCGTGGAGGCTTTCACATACTTTAATCCCCAATTAAAGATACCATGTCCCAAAGCAGTAGAAATAAGACCCAGCCCCAGAAGGCAGGCCAAACTTTTGGGACTTGCAATCGTGAGGGGTATACCGAAAGCAAAGCTCAACACTGCCACAACCATCATAGAACTTGTGTACACCACCAGCAAATAAGGCAGCAGATCCAGATGCTGTCGCAGTGCTCTACCAGTTACAAAATACAAGCTGATCATTAACGCACAAAGCAGTGCCAATAAATCACCAAAGAAAGCAGTTTTAGTGACAGCAAGTAGATCACCGCCACCTACCACCAAACCACCAACTACCGCCAGAGCAATACCTAACTTGACCTTAAGTCCGACCTTTTCCTGTAAGAATATCGATGCACCTACAGCCACAAACACCGGCTGCAAAGAAGCGAACGCACCGGCAGAAGCCACCGATGTATAATCTAAAGAGGCAATATATGTTACCAAATGCAAACCAAAGAAAACACCAATCAAAAGACACCAGCGTAGGTGGCTTTTTTGGATGGCTTTAAACTGTCTCCAACCCCTTACTGCTACGACGGGGAAAATAAACACAACAGCGAAAAACAAACGATAAAATGCCGTCACAAAGGCGGGCTCTCCGCTGGCTATTATGAACGTTGCTGCAAAGGATGTGCAAAAAGCCCCAAACCAAAGGGCAACCCTGGGATTAACGGTTCTTCTCATTGTTCGCCTCTACTTTCTTTGTGTTTGATTCGACATTACCGTAAACCAGCCCTGCCAAAGCCCAATAAATTACTGCATTTTATTGTAGAACATGTCTTTGGCACCACTAAGCCACTAACGGGAAACTGCGTCTGTAGTGTTATAATGGCGCTGGAAAGGGAGGGTTTGAACATGAGAAAGATGTTAACAGTATGCTTGATGTTGGTGCTTATACTGGGGGTCCCGGCTGTTGGCACTGCGTACGGCCAAGGACTTGTCATTCGTACTTCAAATGTTGATTTTTCCCAGTGGGAATGGAAAACAGAAGCTAAGGATACCCAGTTTTCGCTGATTACCAATGAAAGAGAAGCAAGACAATTTACTCGAACACTGTCTCGTTTCGCAAGACCCATGGCACAAAACGCCTTAGCAGGTGTTGATTTCAAAACAGAAGTTGCTGTTGTGGCATCTCTTGGAGAAACATCCGGAAGCTTTAAGGTTGAGATTGGCCAAGTCAATATCAATGAACGCAGTGTGCTTGTGCGGGTAGGCATGCAGAGCCCTGGGGAGAATGACCCAGTTTTGTTGAATCTTGTACACCCATTCGATCTTGTGACTTTGCCGAGAAAAGACATGCCCAAAGACGACTTTGAACTGATTGTTTTCAATCAACACGGTGAAGCTGTCTTAGATGAATGGATGAACCTGTATGGTAAGCCGGAAGCCCCGGCAAAAGGTCGGCGACATACTGTGCGAACAGGAGAAACCTTGTGGGCATTGGCCAACAAATATGGTGTAACTATCGAGGACATTATGGGCTGGAACAAACTCACAAGCCATGAAATCAAAATCGGACAAGTTCTCAGCATATACGCTTAATGCATTCATTCAAACCTAGTATAATTTAGAAGGGGCGCATCTTGGATGTGCTCCTTTTGCTTTTTTGTTTAAAGGAACTTTTTCACCTGCAGATAATAATACACAAAGGAACAAGTATGAGCCCAGGAGGTAAAGGTGTTGGGAAAGCAACACCTTTAATAAAATGCGCTTAGAATACATAGTAGCCAAGGGCCATATAACACGCCGGTGGCGGCAAAATCTGGCACTTTTAATCAGTGTTGGTTTGGGAGTTTGTGCCATCATCGCCTTTTTGTCGGTGGCCAACGGGTTCCAAAAAGACCTGACTGAACGGGTTTTGGGCTTAACATCCCATGTTGTTGTGCTGCCTTTACATGATAGGTTCTTTCATTCGGCTGACGGTGACATGCAGTCCGTTTTATTAAATGAATCAGTGATCGGTGCAGCTCCCAGTCTTTTAACACACGGTCTAATCACTTTTCAAGACTCGTCTAAAAGCATACAGGTAAAAGGTATTGTCCCGGAAGCGGAAGCCCACGTTTCACCAGTTTTACGCTCGTTGCCCGGCGGCTCCATTACGGATCTTACATACCATACAGTGCTTTTGGGGCGAGGCGTAAAGGAACACCTCCATGTTCGTATAGACGACGTGGTGCTGGTTACATTGCCCAACGGCACCAGCCAAAGTTTGACCGTTGTAGGCTTTTTTGATTCCGGTGTTTTAGAGTATGATGATAATTATGTTTATGCCTTCTTGCCGCAAATTCAAGATGTATTGAATCTCAAGCAGCAATTTGGTGAAATAAGGGTGGCTGTTAAAGACCCCCTGTCAGTAGATGCTGTTAAAGCCGAACTGCACTCCGCCAATCCTAATCTGGCCCCGGTCACGTGGAAAGAGTTGAACCGCAATTTATTCGATGCTTTAGTCTTAGAGAAGCGGGTATTTGCTTTTGCTTTGTCACTGCTGTTGGTGGTAGCCGGATTTGGCATTGCCAATGTGTTGGGGATGCACGTTATGCAAAGGCGGAAAGATATCGCCATTTTGTCGACAATGGGTCTTTCACTTCGACGCATCCGCCTGGTTTTCATTTTGCAGGCTGTTTTTTTAGGTATTGTCGGGGTCGGTGCCGGAGGTGTAATGGGACTTCTGATTTCAAAACTGATTGATATGTTTGGGCTGCCTTTGCCCGGTGATATGTATCCCGTAACTGAAGTGCCTGTGCATATCAAAACAATCGATGTATGTTTGACTGTGCTGGGCGGTTTAGCTATCTGCTTAATTGCAGGGTATATACCGGCGAGGCGCATCAGCAGCACGTCACCGGGGGAGGTTTTGAGTTATGAGTGATGCACACGCTTCCCCCGCAGCGACTCCTGTAGTAGAACTGATTGACGTGTCTAAGCGCTACCCTGGGGAAGAGCGCTTTGCCCTGTTTGATGTAAATCTCGAAATTCACGCCGGTGAGTTTGTGGCGATTTTAGGACCTTCGGGTGCAGGTAAAAGCACTTTACTGAATATTTTGGGTCTAGTCGATCGACCTACAGGTGGTAAAGTAGCTGTATATGGGAAAGCAGTGGATCACCTGCAGGAAGATGAAAGGGCCGCGGTGCGTCACAGCTACTTAGGTTTTATCTTCCAATTTCACTACCTACTGCCGGACCTGACGGTTTTAGAGAATTTACTGCTTCCACTGCTGATCAACACACCCAAATCCCAAGAAAAGACCTCTCCCGTTACAAAGGTCCACGATATGCTGAAAAATGTGGGGCTGATGGCGAAAGTAAACCACTACCCCCATACGCTATCCGGAGGCGAGCGACAGCGAATTGCCGCGGCAAGAGCTTTAATTACAGGCCCCGCTTTGATTTTGGCAGATGAACCCACCGGTAATCTGGATACGGCTAATGCCGATCTTGTATGGGAGCTGCTTTTGCAGACAAATCAGTTACACAATACTGCCGTTGTTGCCATTACTCACAATGAAAAACTAGCAAACAGTGCAAAACGAGTCATCAATCTAATTGATGGCCGGCTTGGTAGTTTATAGGGCCTGTGGAAAGACTATAAAAGGTTAACCTATCGCCTTTGCAGGAGAATATCCTTGATATGCAGAAAGTTATTCAGGTATAATTTTTATGCTGAGTATGGTCGTCTAGTATAATGTTGTCTGAGGAGGAGATGAGTGTGAAGCAATACGCCACTGATAAATTGCGCAATGTTGCGTTTGTGGCCCATGCCGGTGCGGGCAAAACCAGCCTTGCGGAGGCTCTGCTTTTTCGTTCGGGAGCTACCAAAAGACTGGGGAATGTCGATGATGGCACAAGCATCCTCGACCATGATCCCGAGGAAATCAGGCGCAAAGTATCTATTTCTACATCGGTTGCATCGGCCCAATGGCAAGATCATAAAATCAATTGTCTAGACACTCCCGGCTATTTCGATTTCGCCGGTGAAGTAATAGGTTCACTAAGAGTCAGCGATGGCAGCGTGGTTGTGGTCTGCGCCAGCAGTGGAATCGAGGTAGGTACTGAAAAGGTTTGGGAATACGCCGATGATAATAAACTACCCCGCATCATTTTCGTAAATAAACTGGATCGAGAAAATGCGGACTTTACTAAGGTTCTAAACCAGCTGCAGGAAATGTATGGGCCCCAGGTTATTCCCATCCAGTTGCCCATCGGTCAGGCTGAAACTTTCCAAGGCCTGGTGGACTTGGTTAAAATGAAGGCTTTTATGTATAAAGATGGCAAAGTGGAAGAAACCGAGATCCCCGCCGAACTGCAGGATGATGTAGACCAGTATCGCGAGGCACTCATTGAAGCTGTTGCTGTCACCGACGACGATTTGGCAATGAAGTATCTAGAGGGTGAAACCCTAACCCAAGAGGAAGTAGAGAAAGCTTTGGGTGAAGGCACAAAAACCCGGGAAGTCATCCCCGTGCTTTGCGGCTCCGCTATGACAGGAGCAGGAGTCGATACTTTGATGGACTACTGCATACACTGTTTACCCGCCCCGAATGAAGTCGGCAATGTCAAAGCCGTTGACACCGATGGTGAAGAAATCAGCAGGCCGCAGTCTGCAGATGAGCCTCTTGCGGCATTAGTTTACAAAACTATGGCAGACCCCTATGTGGGGAAATTAACCCTATTTCGAGTCTATTCCGGTGTGTTGAAATCCGATTCGCAAGTTTTCAACTCAACGAAGGACTTGGATGAGCGAATCGGCCAACTGTTTTTAATCAAGGGTAAAGAGCAAACCCCAGTTGATTCGGTTGTAGCAGGCGATTTAGCCGCCGTTGCCAAACTCCAGCACACCACTACCGGAGATACATTGTGCGATCGAGCCAATAAAGTCAAACTGCCGCCAATAGCGTTTCCCCAGCCAAGTCTTGTTATGGCCGTTCATCCGAAATCCAAAGGTGACGAAGACAAAATCGCCAGTGGGCTTACCCGACTGCAGGAAGAAGATCCTACCTTTGCAGTGAGCAGAGTAGCGGAAACAGCACAAACAGTGGTTTCTGGAATGGGGGACATGCACCTGGAGATCATTGCCAGCCGCTTAGCGAGCAAATTTGGTGCAGAGGTGGAGCTGTCCACTCCTAAAGTGCCTTACAAAGAGACCATTAAAGGCACTGCCGATGTGCGGGGGCGCCACAGAAAACAAAGTGGTGGCAGAGGGCAATTTGGGGATGTCTATATTAAAATGGAACCCCTACCTTCAGGGGAAGGTTATGAGTTTGTCGATGAAATTTTTGGTGGTGCAGTACCTCGCCAATATATCCCCGCTGTAGACAAAGGTGTCCAGGAATCCCTAGTTGAAGGGGTTTTAGCCGGTTATCCTGTGGTTGATGTGAGAGTCACACTTTATGATGGGTCATATCACAGTGTCGACTCTTCTGAAATGGCCTTTAAGATAGCGGCTTCCATGGCATTCAAAGAAGCATTCATGGAGGCGCAGCCCATACTGCTTGAACCAATTATGAATGTGGAGGTCACTGTTCCTGATGCTTACATGGGCGACATTATCGGGGATCTCAACAAAAAACGGGGACGTATTGCCGGTATGGATCCGCGGGGCGGCATCCAGGTGATCAAAGCCCAAGCACCTCAAGCAGAGCTGTTCCGTTATGCAACTGACCTTCGTTCTATTACCCAAGGCCGCGGCTCTTTCACGATGGAATTCTCCCATTATGAAGAAGTGCCCAGCCACATCGCCGAACAGGTCATAGCGGAATCTAAAGAAGAGACAGCTTAAAAAACACTCAATCTATCATACACCCCTTTCTATCGGAAGGGGTGTGTTTACTTCTGACCGGGCGCAAAGCCAGGCATACCTTAAAATACACAGGCATAGACATTAGCTAAAGGGAAATATACCGGTTTGGGAGGAGTTGCGATGGCCTGGCGTACGGTTGGAATTGGTGGAGAGCAGGGGCCACGATCTACTACCTTTACCTTTTTGCTAAGTTTAGTGCGGGGCGTAGCCGGCAGCGCAGCTGCCGCAGTTTGTGGAGCTGTATTAGTTTCCTTGGTACAGCTGATTGGTGGTTGGGAGACTAAGGATCAAAGTGTGTTTCAAGTCTTTTCTTATTTGAGTATGGCCATAGGAGGTTTTATTGCAGCACGTGCCAACCGACGGGACGGTTGGCTGATTGGCGGGTTGGTAGGGATCCTGTTTATTTTAATCATTAACTGGCTCACTATAGGGAGAGTTTGTGTTTTACCCGTTGACAACATCATTGTCCTAAAGTTGGCGGCAGGATTTTTAGTTGGTGCCGTTGGCGGGATCTTTGGTGTAAATTATTAATGATAACAAAAAAGGCCCATTAACTGGGCCCTTACTTGGCAGGGGAGACAGGAATCGAACCCGCAGCCCCCGGTTTTGGAGACCGGTGCTCTGCCAATTGAGCTACTCCCCTTCCACGGCAATATTGTAGCACAGAGCATGGACACAGTCAAGATGTTTGACCTAAACGGTTTTGCCGAGGTTTTTCCCATATGGTACAATGGATCTTGTGAGATTGCTCACAACAAAAATCTGAAACACCGACGATTATGCTATGGAGGGAAAAAGCAAAGATGACAGATAAAGTTCTTGGCAAAGCACCAGTAGGAATATCAAATCGCCATATTCATCTATCTAAACAAGATATGGACAAGTTGTTCGGCAGCAGTCATGAATTGACCAATATTAAAGACCTTTCTCAGCCAGGTCAATTTGCCGCGGATGAGACGGTTACTTTAGTGGGTCCAAAAGGTGTCATATCAAGAGTTCGTGTATTGGGACCGACCAGAGCCAAAACCCAAGTGGAAATCTCCCGCACTGATGCTTTCGGTCTTGGAGTAAGGCCACCGGTGCGCGATTCCGGTGATCATGCGGGCAGTACTGGACAGGTGACGATCGTTGGCCCTGCCGGCGCCGTCACACTCCAAGATGGGGTTATTTTAGCTAAGCGCCATGTGCATATGACACCGGCTGATGCCGAACGCATGGGTCTTAAGGACAAGAGCATTGTTAAAATTCGATGCGCGGGGCCCAGGGCTTTAATATTCGATGAAGTGCTTGTGAGAGTGCATGAGGATTTTGCCCTCGATGTCCATCTTGACACAGATGAGGCTAATGCCGCTATGTTGAATAATGGTGATGAAGTAGAGATATTGGCATAATGTCAGTCGATTAGACCGTTCCCGGAATCATATTTTAACCGCTACAGCAAGCAACCTACAAAATCAACTTACGCGAGGGAGGGTTGTTCAATGCCATTACGGGAATTTCAATGCAAAGACTGCGGTGAAAACTTTGAAGAATTAGTGCGCAACGGCACTAAGGTTCAGTGCCCCAAGTGTAAAAGTCAATCATTGGAAACATTGATCTCGGCATTCGGCTTTAAAGGTCCTTCCAGATCAAGTGCTTCCCAAGGTGCATGTGCAAGCTGCAGCGGCAGCCACTGCAGCACCTGTCATTAGCGGAAATATCTGGACCAAGCAGATGGAAGTAGGTCTTTGCTTGGTCCTATCGGTTTTATTGGTTTTGTAGAAGGAAGTTCCCGGGCAATGTCTAATAACGTCAAGGACATACTAATCAGCAATCGGTGCGATATGTACCAAACGGTTGCTAGAATTAATGTGGGAGGACTCGTAAATGAAAAAGACCAGGGTTGCCCTTATTGGATGCGGTAGGGTAGCAAGGGTTCACGCTGATGCTTTAGTTTCCTTAGACGAGACAGAGCTGGTTGCTGTTGTTGATGTAAAACCTGAACGCGCGAAGGAATTTAGCGAACTATATGATGCCAAAGCCTACACTGATTATAAAGAAGTGTTGGCTTTATCCCATGTGGATGCTGTCGAGATAGCAACGCCACATCATACTCACGCGCAAATTGCTATCGACGCCTTAAAAGCTGGTAAAGACGTACTTACCGAAAAACCTATGGCCATCACAGTGCCTGATATGGAAGCCATGATTGAAACGGCAAAAGAGACTGGCCGCACCCTCGGGGTTATTTTCCAAAATCGGTACAATGATGCGTCTCAGGCCGTTAAAAAAGTTGTTGAAGAAGGCAGACTTGGAGAAATCCTAGGGACCCGTGCGATCATAACCTGGCGCCGTACCGATGAATACTATTCCGAAAGCGATTGGAAAGGTACTTGGGATAAAGAGGGCGGCGGAGTGCTTATCGATCAAGCCATCCACACTATCGATTTAATGCAGTGGTTCACCGGTGAGATTGATTACTTGGAAGCCCGATATGATACCAGGGCCCATGATATTATTGACGTTGATGATGTGGCGGAAGCTCATATAGTGTTTAAAAACGGTGCCATTGGTTGTCTTTATGCAAGCTGCAACTATTCTTATGATGCACCGATTTTTCTTGAACTCCACGGAGAAAAGGGGTTTGCCCACATTATCGGTGACAGCGCAAGGATCACCATCGGCAACGAGACCATTGAAGTCACACAAGAGGCTGACGAGGCATCAGGGCTTCGCTATTGGGGATTCAGCCATAAACGTCAAATTAGAGACTTTTACAGAGATATCCAGGCCGGCAAAAAACCCTTTATCGATGGTTCAGAGGGTAAGACCGCTGTAGATCTGGTTTTAGCCATGTACGAGTCTTCCAGGCGGCAAACTGCAGTATATTTCCCCTACGTGCCCGGTGCGCCTTCCTGCCGCAAACATCGCGATGGCAAAGGTGAGTGCTCGTAGCTTAAGCTTTTCTTGACATACACAGGTTTTAACTGGTATGCTTTAAACAATCTAAAACTGAATCCCTTTAAGGTGATCCGGCGAGGTCAACAAGGGGAGACTGGCACGGTGTATTAATACGCCAATGTGACACTTAGACAAATAATTTGTCTTCTGGTGCCATCTTAGGACCCTGTCGGATTATGACGGGGTCTTTTTTTGTGCCCCGCACTGCACTGCAGCTAAAGGAGATTTTGGAGGTGAAAGTATGGCATGGCAAAGAAAGGATCTTTTGGGTCTCGCGGATCTTTCTTTGGATGAAACGGAGACTTTATTACAATCAGCTCAAGCCTTCAAGCCGGTGTTTGGGCGCAGTGTGAAAAAGTTTCCGACACTGAGAGGTAAAACCATAATCAACCTATTTTACGAACCCAGTACCCGCACACGCAGTTCTTTTGAGATCGCGGGGAAATGGCTAAGTGCAGACGTTATCAACGTGTCTGCCGCAAACAGCAGTGTTGCCAAAGGTGAAAGTCTAAAAGATACAGCGAAAACTTTAGAAGCAATGGGGGCTGATGCCATAGTACTGCGGCATTCCACTCCAGGCACACCCAATTACCTGGCAAAATCATGCCAAACATCTGTCATCAATGCCGGGGATGGTGCTAGAGAACATCCTACTCAGGCTTTATTGGACTTACTCACTCTTAAAGAAAAGTGGGGGTCTTTCCGTGCCAAAAACGTTCTCATCATTGGTGATATTCGACACAGCAGGGTTGCCAAATCAAATATCTATGGACTTACCAGGCTGCAGGCAAAAGTTACTGTTTGCGGTCCGGCAACACTAATACCACCGGGACTGGAAAGGCTCGGCGTTTCTGTAAAAGAGCAGCTGGAAAACGAACTTTTGCAAAAAGCCGATGCCATCTATGTGCTGCGTTTGCAGCGAGAGAGACAATCTCAAGGGCTTTTTCCGTCGCTTAGAGAATACAGCAAACTTTATGGGTTAAATTCCGACAGGATGCGGCATACCAAGCCTGATGTCATCATCATGCATCCTGGACCTGCAAATTTGGGTATAGAAATCACTACAGAGGTCGCTTACGGAAAGGCGTCATCAATTCGTGAACAAGTGACCAATGGTGTTGCAGTGAGAATGGCTGTTTTATACCACTTGGTGGGAGGGGGGCGTCAGGTTGTCGATCTTGATTAGAAACGGACAACTCCTTTTGGAAAAGCGCGATACCTACTGTTTAGAAGTGGGCGACATCCGTATTGAGGATGGGGTGATCCAAAATATTGCCAAAACCCTTGTTCCCAAACAGGAAGAAAAGATAATTGATGCATCTGGGAAATTTGTTGCACCCGGTCTAATTGATCTGCACGTGCATTTGCGGGAGCCGGGTCGAGAAGACAAAGAAACTATCGTAAGTGGAGCAAAAGCCGGTGCCGCCGGGGGGTTTACTACTATTGTCTGTATGCCGAACACAGAACCGCCTTTGGATTCAGGTCCGATGATCAGTGCCATTTACAGCCGTGCTCTTGAAGCCCCCATAAGAGTGATCCCAGTGGGGTGTGTCAGTAAAGG
>JAAYQZ010000073.1 GCA_012519025.1 Bacillota bacterium | reverse complement strand
TGCTCTTAAAACTGCGATAGCTCTGTTGACCTCGGTTTCTTTACCAGTAAGTGGTGCAGTCAAATCCCAGTTGTTCCACCACCCGATGAACTCGAAACCAACCTTGTGGGAAATCAATAAAAACTCCTGGGGGTAGATAGCTCGCCGGATATTGTTGTGCGTTAAACGCCTGGTTGTGCCGTTATCGTCGATAGTAAGTTCAATGGTTTCATCAACTGTCTGCTCAATGAAATTCAGCGACCGAGTGTGGTAGCGCACATAAATGGCAATATCATCTTGCTCAATCAGCCAGGCGTCTTGAGTATCGGCCAGGCAGGTGAAATCCACACACCAGTCAAGTAAGTAAAGGCCGCCGGGCATAAGATTTGCGTGGGCGCATTCAAAATGTGAAAGCAGCTGTTTAGTGTTTTTAACGTACAAAGAACCAAGCATCGTATAGGCAAAGTCCACGGGCTGTTCCAGCTCAAAATCAACCATATCGGCCCACACCAATTTAGCATGGCCGCCAAGTTTTTTCGCTTTGCTTTGTGAGTAGTTCAGCATTTCCCGGCTTAGGTCCAGACCGACATAAGAGTAGCCGTGGTTCATCAGCTCTTCCATGTGAGGGCTGTTGCCACAGCCGAATTCCAATACACTTTTAACCGGAACCAGGGAGAAACGCCGGATTATCTCCTGCATGGTTCGGACTTCTTGTGGAATATCGCGATAAGAAAAGGCAATTTCGTAGTATTTGGGATTAGCGTATAAACTGTTCAATGCGGCAATTTCCCCTCCTTAATGATGGCGACCCCGCAGTGCATTCCTTTAATTAGTATGTACTCATTTTCCACAGCAGAACTTCAATTCCTCCACATTGCCACGGTTGAATGCGGCCGGATTCACCAAAGTGTTCCTTGGCAGTCATTTCTTGCCCTTTGGATAATAATGACTTTGTGGTATGCTGTATGGCGGGTTGGATTTCAAATATCCCGGGTATCAAATTATCGGTATGTAGACCTATAAACAACAGCGGTTTCAAAGAACATTTTGTGGGGTTTATAGACTTTTGATGGCAGCATAAAAGAGGAATATTCTCGGAGGGTAAAGAATGTAGTCTTCTGGATCTTGTTTGAATGGTCTAGAGGGAACTGGAGGTTTGGTGTAATGAAAACACTACCTGCATATATAGGTGCAGCTGCTTTGGGATTAAAAATGGGTGTTTTTTTGCCGGGCGGGGATTTAGTCGGTGAAATTGCGACCAGGGCAGAGGATCTGGCCCGTGATGGACTGTTAGATACCGGTGATGTTGTTTGTGTCACCGAATCAATTGTAGCCCGGGTACAGGACAATATTGTGACTACTGATCGAGTGGCGAATGAAGTGAGAGCAAAGCTTCAGCTAAAGCCCACAGATACCCTGGGAGTAGTTTTCCCCATTGCCAGCCGCAATCGCTTCAGCGTGACCTTGGAGGGATTCAGTAAGGCCGTCCCTCAAGGTAAGGTTGTTGTCCAATTTTCCTACCCCTATGATGAGGTTGGGAATCAAGTGCTTGATCCTGTCTATGTGCAGGAAGAAGGGGGCACTAATTTTACCCATGCTGACATCCCAGAAGATATGCTGAAACATCCGGTGACCAAGATCGATTACGGAGCCTATTATATTGATATTATTGAAAAACAAGGGGCTCAGGCTGAAATCATATATGCCAATGATCCCCTTGCTGTCCTTGGGGAAAATCCCAAAGGAGTTATAGCTGCCGATATTCGCACAAGACACAAAACCAAGGCCAAATTGATGAGCGCATTTCCAAACTGTATTACTCTGCAAGAGCTCTGCAGTGAAGGTGAAGTTGCCAGTGAATGGGGTCTTTTGGGCAGCAATATGTCCAGTGCGGGGAAGCTTAAGCTACTTCCAAGAAGTGGGGATCAGGTTGCCCAAGATATCCAGACTGAGGTTTTAAAGCGCACCGGAGTAAAAGTCGAAGTCTTAATCTACGGTGATGGTGCTTTTAAAGATCCTGAAACGGGAATTTATGAACTTGCTGATCCTGTAGCTACATTTGGTTCTACATCTGAGCTCAATAACTGTGTGCGCGGTGGTGTAAAGTATAAAATGCTTGCAGATAAACTTTATGCCGAAGGCAAAGGACCCAAAGAAATAGAGGCTGCCATTCAGGTCGCGCAAACAGAGGAGCTTCAGGCAGACAGTATAGGGACAGAGGGAACCACTCCCAGAAACATGAAAGATATTTTAGCGAGTTTAGCCGATTTAGTAAGCGGTTCCTCCGACGCCGGCACACCGGTGGTTTTGATCAAGAATATTTATAGGCCCTCCTAGGGGAGTTTAGGGCCTGGCTTGGGAGGTTTGCATTCATCTATGTTTGATCTAACTGCATTTGGAGAAACTCTTATTCGCTTATCTCCTCCGGGACCACAGATTATTGAACAAGCCAGCGCCCTGGCTTTATATCCCGCCGGCAGTGAGTTTAACGTTTCGGCGGCAGCAAGTCGTTTGGGACTTAAAGTATCTTACATTTCTAAGGTAGCTCAAAATCCCTTAGGGCAATATATTATCAACAAGTGCCGCGAACATGGGGTTGATGTTTCCCACGTTAAATACTCATGCCAAGATCGTCAGGGTTTATACTTTTTTGAAAACGGGGCCCCTCCCCGTCCCGGTACTGCCTATTATGATCGATTAGACTCCGCATTTGCCCGAGTGAGTTTAGATGATTTCGATTGGTCTGATATAGTGGCGGACACAAGGGTGTTTTTGGCCAGCGGCATTAATCCCGCCTTAAGCCATAACGCGCATAAGGTTACTTTGGCCGGCATGAAGGCAGCCCATGCGGCCGGGAAAATAACGGCATTTGATATCAACTACCGCAGCAAACTTTGGGATACAAAAACAGCTAAAAAAACCTTGGCAGAATATTTGCCTTACGTGAATATACTCTTCACCTCCGGTGGTGATGCTGCTGATGTTTTGGGTTATACTGATTCGCCCGGAGAAGAGTTGGCGTTAAAAATCAGCAGTGAGTTGGATATACCCACTGTCTGCATCGTGTACGGCCCCGGCGCTGCGTCTAAATCCTTATGGAGAGCAGTTTGTGCATCTGAAGGCAGAACTTTTGCTGCTCGGCAAAAAGGCACCCTCATCACTGTAGATCGCTTGGGAGCAGGGGATGCCTTTGCGGCGGGATTCATAACAGGGTTGCTTGAATCCGGTCCTGAGCTTGGAGTCAAGATGGGCAATGCAGTTATGACGCTCAAGCAGACATACCAGGGTGATATCGCGTGGGTAACTAGGGAGCAAGTGGATGCCTTGATGGAAGGTGAACAAGGTATGATTCGCCGCTGACATAAATCAGGAATTTCCCGGAGTCAGACAGCTATACCCGAAGGGCAATATACAATGTAAAAGTTTTCAGGGATCAGCCTAAGGCAGGTCCCTTTTTATTTTGCCTATCAATAGGATGGATGTTGGAGGCGTAGGGAGTTGAGGCATTTAGGCATGTATCTTCGTTAAAGATGCCTGCCGACGCCAAGCAGGAGTTTATGGGTCCTGTACGTAAGTTTTACCAGTGGAAACAATTAATTAGTAATTGTCGGAAGGTGTGCTTTATGTATATTCTTGGCATAGATGTCGGCGGCACAAATACCGATGCCGCGCTGATTAAAGATGGTGCAGTGCAGGCGGTGGCTAAGGTACCCACCAAACATCATCATTTGATAGACAGCACTCTGGCAGCATTAGATTCTGTGCTCCAGGAACAGGATAAGGACATTCCCTTTCAACTGCATCTCAGCACTACTTTATCTACTAATGCCATTATCGAAGAGCAGGGGGACCCTGTCTTTGTCCTCGGTATACCCGGACCGGGAATGCGCATCGAAGAACTTAATCTGGGATTCGATGTTGAAGTTTTGACAGGTTCTATTGATCACCGCGGTAGGGAAGTGGCAAGGCTCAATTCCCGCGAAGTACGTCAAAAACTTGCAGAGGGATTGGTCTCTAAGGATGTAGGGCTTGCGGTTGTGGGGAAATTTTCTCATCGAAATCCTTCCCATGAATTGGAAGTTAAAAAAATCGCTAGGGAAATGGTCAATACTGAGACTGATGGGTTTCGGCATATAAGCTTGGGGCACAGGCTTTCAGGGTTGCCCAACTTCCCTAGGCGTCTGGCGACAAGCTTTTTAAATGCCAGTGTTGCCAGGCGCCAAGCCGGATTCGCGGACATGGTTGAAGAGTTGTTTACCAAAGGGCGCAATGTCAAGAGGATATACTTATTGAAAGCCGATGGCGGAACCATGACATTGAAAGACTCACGGGTTCGCCCTGTGGAAACAATTCTGTCGGGCCCGGCAGCAAGCATTATGGGTGCAGGATCCTTAATGACACATAAAGACGTCAACACGGTGATTGTGGATATTGGAGGTACTACCACAGATATCGCAGTGCAGGTTGGAGGTCTGCCTGTATTTCAAAGGCAGGGAGCTGAGATCGGCCGCCATAAAACATTGGTGCCGGCGCTGTTTGCCCGCTCCATCGGTCTTGGCGGCGATTCTGAGGTTCACGTCGCCCATGAGTCGAAAAACCACATAGGCTCAAACAACAGTCCCAAGTTTGTTTTGGGGCCCCGTCGTGTTGGTGTACCAGTTGCCTTGGGCGGTGAGAAAATTACTCCCACAGACGCGGCGGTTGCCTTGGGGTTGGCTGCTTTGGGAGATCAAAAACGGGCTCAAAGGGCAATTGCAGAGTTTGGGCATGAAATTGGTCTTGACGCAAAAACCGCGGCAAAGTCCATCATAGGCGCTTTCGTCAACCAGTTAAAAACGGCAGTTTGCGAGGTTTATCAATATCTTGAAACCCGTCCCGTATACACTGTTACTGAATTGTTGGCCCCTAAAGACATCAGACCGCGACTCATTGTCGGGCTGGGAGGGCCGGCAGAGGTGTTTATTCCAATGTTGGCAAAAGCAATGGATATTTCCTGGGAAATTTTGCCCCATTATCAGGAGGCCAATGCAGTTGGGGCTGCGGCCAGTCGACCCACAGCCGCAGTTACTTTGCATGCAGATACTGCTTTAGGCACTGTGACAGTGCCTGAGATGGACTACGCCGGCGAAATCACCGATAGCCGTGGCTTCAATATTGACCAGGCCCGCTTGCAGGCCACTAAATGGGCAGCCAAACGGGGAAAGCAGTTTGATATAACCGATTTGGAGGACATCGCTATCATAGAAGAAGAAAGTTTTAATATGGTGCGGGGCTTTCACCGCACCGGGCGGATCTTCATGATTAGGGCCCAAGTTCGACCCGGGGTGCGTCGGGTAAGTGCATCAAAAGGCTGGGCCGATGAGCACCTGCAAAGCAAACCAACTCTTCGACGGGGGCAATCGCAAGACCAAAAGCAGGAGGAATTCCATGGGTAGTACTAACAGGAAAAAGGTGGGGTTGGTGTTTTTCCCAGCATTTGATTGGGCTATTTCATCGGATCACCCCGAACGGGAGGAACGCCTCCTTTATACAAGGGATCAAATCGTGGAAGAAGGCCTTCTAGATGTACCGGGAATTGAAGAATTTAGGCCAACGGTTGCTGATGAAAACCAAATCGATCGTGTACACGTGTGCGTGCCTTCCACATCAGAAGTGGTGACAAAATCACATATGATTGCTGCCGGTGGAACTATTACAGCTGCTGATCTCGTATTTACGGGCCAAGTTGATCGGGCTTTCGCTGTTTTGCGGCCGCCTGGTCACCATGCCAACCGCATTGTCCACGGCTCCCGGGGTTTCTGCACGATAAATACTGAGGCCATTATGGTGGAACACATCCGCCACACCTATGGACCGCACCTAAGGATTGCCATCGTAGATACTGATGCCCATCACGGTGATGGGACCCAGGACATTTTTTATAATGATCCCGGGGTGCTGCATATATCAATTCACCAGGACGGGAGAACGCTGTATCCCGGAAGTGGATTTACAAATGAACGAGGGGGTCCGAAAGCATACGGGCATACAATTAATGTACCACTGCCGCCGGGCACCGGTGATGAGGGTCTTTTATATGTTTTGAATGAACTGGTTTTGCCAATTTTGGCTGATTACCAGCCGGATATTGTCATTAATGCCGCCGGTCAAGACAACCACTACAGCGACCCCTTAACCAACATGAATGTTACTGCTCAAGGTTATGCACAGCTGACAGAACTATTGGCACCAGATCTTGTAGTTCTGGAAGGTGGCTACTCTATCGAAGGTGCTTTGCCGTATGTGAATGCCGCACTGCTGTTGGCTTTAGCAGGCCTTGACTACTCCCAAGCAGTTGAACCCGACTTTCCCGGGGATAAGATCAGACAGCGGCCTCAAGTGACAGAAACTGTTAAAACTGTTGTGGGCGAGCTGCAGAACATGTGGGTTAGTCGGCGTGATGTTGATCTCGGCAGAATTTTTGGTGAGGGCCATATTTTTGAACGGCAGCGGAGTATTTACTATGATACCGATGGTATAGTGGAAGAACAAAAGGAACAAATCAGACTTTGTTCTGTCTGCAGCGGTTGGCGTTTTATCCAATCAGGGGCTTCTCGGGGATTTGGCAGGACAACTATTGCCGCGGCTGTCTTGATTCCTCGCCATGTGTGCAGTGAATGTGAAAATCAAGCCCAGGATTTATATGAAGCTGCCTTGAAGAAACGCGGTTTTCATTATGTGTATTTGCAGGATGCTGGTAATGATATTTTTCTAAAAGCCCAAAGGAAAAGCGGCACAAAGTAGGGAAATAGAACATGTTGCCCAAAAGGAACAGAAAACGGGGAGAATTCATACATGAGGTGCAATTTCGATACGATAATTGAGCGCAAAGGTACTGGATCTGTAAAATGGGACAGTCTCGAGAAGCGATATGGAGAAAAGGATCTTCTGCCTTTTTGGGTTGCTGACATGGATTTTGCTGCCCCCCAATCGGTGAATGAGGCCATTTGCCGACGGATTCAACACAATGTTTATGGTTATACGGAAGTATCATGTTCTGTTTATGAGGCAATTTGTAATTGGTCCAAGACCCGCTACGAATGGCCCCTACAGCCGGAGTGGATTAGTTTTACCACCGGCGTTGTGAACGCCTTAAACATACTGATTACTACTTACACACAACCCGGAGATAAAGTTCTAATACAACCGCCCGTGTATGCACCGTTTTTCCGGACTGTTTTAAACAATGGCCGCCAGGTAGTTTACAATCCCCTGCAGCCATCTGGGAGCAGCTACACAATGGATTTCGATGCATTGGAAAGCAGCATAGATGGCCGCACCCGCATGCTGATCCTCTGCAATCCCCATAATCCGGTAGGCAGAGTGTGGCGAAAATCAGAACTAAAAAAGCTTGCAGATATATGCCTTCGACACAAAATTTTGATTATTTCCGATGAAATCCATGCTGATTTTGTCTATTCCGGCCACAGGCATATACCCCTTGCCTCCTTAGGTGAAGAGGTTGCCCAAAACACCATAACGTGTATGGCCCCAAGCAAGACGTTTAATTTGGCAGGATTGGCCACATCGTTTGTAGTCATAAGCAACACCAGGCTTCGCAGGATGTTCGTCAATGCCTTGGAAAACATCGGTGTCAGTACAGCTCTTCTTGGAATAACTGCTTTGGAAGCGGCGTACCGAGATGGTGAACCATGGTTGGACAGTCTTTTAGGATATTTGGAGGGCAATCGGGACTTTATACAAAGCTTTTTAAAAGATCGGTTGCCTATGATTAAAATGACCGACCTGGAAGGCACATATTTGGCTTGGTTGGACTGCAAATGCTTGGGGGTGACAGCAAAGAACCTCCATGATTTTTTTGTCCATAAAGCAAAGATAGTGGTCAATGACGGCAGTTGGTTTGGCCCCTATGGGAGTGGCTTTGTTCGGTTTAACATCGGCTGTCCTCGTTCACTTTTGCAGGAGGGCCTGGTCCGCATAGAAAAGGCGGTTTCAAATCACTAAAAGAAGGTGGAATAATAATGGTACATGACGGTAAAAAGCCAAATATAGTCCTTATGGTACTTGATGATGCCGGCTGGGCGGATTTTCGACCCTTTGGTGATACCGAATATCCTACACCTAACGTAGAACGTTTGGCCTCCCAAGGTAGTGTCTATTATCAGTGTTATGTTCCACAAGCGGTTTGCTCTGCGTCGCGGGCAACGATCCTTACCGGCTGTTATCCGGAACGCCATGGTGTTTATGGAGCCCTAGTTCCCCGAGTAAAAGGTCTTGATCCGAAATTTGATACTATAGGCGATGTCTTGAAATCTGCTGGCTACACCACAGCGGTTTTTGGAAAATGGCATGTCGGTGATCAACCGGAGACCCGTCCTCCTGCACGGGGGTTTGATCGCTCATCAGGACTAATGTATTCCAATGATATGTGGTCACATCATCCCGAAACACGCTATTTTGATGAATTTCCCCTGCAATATTGGAAAAATGGGGAAGTCATCATTGAAGACGTTAGCCCAAAACAGCAAAAGATGCTGACTACATGGTACACAGAAGATGCGGTTGAGTTTATCAATGACAACCACGACAGACCATTTTTCCTTTATGTACCCCACAACATGCCCCATGTTCCTTTATACTGCAGTGATAAGTTTGAAGGCAAATCAGGGTTGGGCCTATATGCTGATGTGATGATGGAAATCGATTGGTCACTGGGACAGATTATGGATGCCTTAGAGGAAACCGGCACTGCTGACAACACTTTGGTGATTTTTACCTCTGACAATGGGCCGTGGCTCTCATATGGGGATCATGCCGGACAGACCCCGTTTCGGGAAGGTAAAGGCACATCGTTTGATGGCGGTACGCGAGTTCACTGTGTGATGGCCTATCCCGGGAGAATCCCGGCCGGTACCGAATCCCACCGCGCTTTTTGCACTGTAGATCTTTTGCCGACATTTGCTGAACTGGCAGGTGCGGAACTACCTGATTACGAAATTGATGGTTTGTCTGTTTGGAACTTGCTTAAAGGGAAATCAGATGTTGAAAATCCCCATGAATATTACTCTATCTCCACGGGGCGTAATTTCGAAGGCATTGTTACCGGTGATGGCAAATGGAAGCTGCATCTGCCGCATCAATACCAAACCTTGGCTGAGCCGGGACATGGTGGAAAACCAGGCAAGTATGAAGCTGCCTCAATAGAATTGTCTTTATTTGACATGGAAAATGATCCTTATGAGACTACTAATGTGGCTGAGCAGTATCCAAAGATAGCCGAAAAATTGCTGGCACTGGCAACTAAACACAAAAAGCAGTGGTGGCAAACATAGAAACTCCATTGAGAGTTGCATTTATGATGGGGGTGGGCGTTTGCATTGCTTGCCCCTCCCGGTGTACCAACGGCACCGGGCTACCGCATTAATTGCCAGCCCCTACCTGGGCCGCTTGACTTAGCCGGTTTTTGTGATATCTTTATAGTATGGCTGTTTTCAGCTAAAAAACTCGATGATCTCCGAATTCCATAGGGAAACGGGGGACCCCAATGTATCGGGGTGA